>NZ_JBSFJZ010000045.1:0-91696 GCF_053598315.1 Streptomyces sp. NPDC001153 | reverse complement strand
GCTGTCGTTGTCGTCCCCCGCGCCGTTGTGGGGGTGACCCGACGCTTCACGGAACGACGCTGGCCTTCGATCATGACGAGGGCGGTCGGCATCCCGCCCTTCGACCAGCCGAACATGCCTATGCGGTGCGCCACTTCGAGGATGTTCACCGCAGAACACTGCTCCATCAACGAGTTGGCGCGTCAGCCGTTGCGGGCGGCCCCTGGGCCGGTGATGCGTTTGAGCAGAGGGAGGGTCGAGGCGATGATGCCCAGCGAGGCGACGAGGCCGAGGGCGACGAGCGCGTAGTACGCCGCGCCCGGCGACACCAGGTCGTAGTGCATCTGCGATTTCAGGAACAGGGCGGAGGCGGCGAAGGCCGTACCGATCGAGATCGCAGCCACCGCCAGCAGCGGCAGCATGCTCTCCAGGCCGATCACCCGCTGCAGCAACCGCAGCGGCGCGCCGGTGAGCCGCAGCAACGCGAACGCGCGTCGGCGATCCGACAGTCCCGCGACGACGCTCACCGCCAGGCTGCAGCCTGCTATCGGCAGGGTGGTCAGCAGCACCACGTTGGCCAGTTGCCGCCAACCGGCCAGCTCTTGCTGCAAGTTGGTGCCCCAGTCGCCCACCGTGCGGGCCTGTTGGTGCGGGTAGGCGGTGGTGAGCAGGGTCCGTACGCGTTCCATGGCGGCTTTCGACCCGTCGGTGGGCACGTAGACCATCTGCACGGGCAGCCTGGCGAGGGCGGCCGTGCTGATCGAGGCGGCGCGCCACTGGTCCGGCCGCGACTGCAGGCTGACGAAGGCGTAGAAGTCGACGGCCGTGGCGCTCGCTCCGGCCGGGCAGCGGCCGACCATCGGGGTCTGCGCCAGGTCGGAGCAGGACACCAGCGCAGGCGCCTCCGGGCGGGGATCGGTGGGATCCTTGCCGATGCCGTCGGGGTTGGCGTGAACGACGGCCACGCCCCGCACGCCCGGGATCGCCCGCACCTCGGTGAGCAGCCGTGCCGGGATGGCCCCGGCCAGCGGCGCCTCGCCGTCGCCGCCGTCCTCCACAACCGTCCGGGTCTGCCGGTCGCCGCCCAGTGTGCCTCGGTAGTCGTTGATGGTGCCGATGATGCTGACTGTTGCCGTGGTCACGAACAGGGCCAGGACGAGGCCGCTGACCGCGCGGAAGCCGGTCTTCGGGTCGTCGGCGAGCCGGCGCACCGCGATCAGGGCGGCCGGGCGTCGGGTGCGCCGGGCCACCGCCCGGGCGGCGGTCATGGTCAGCCACGGCCCGGCGATCACCAGGCCCAGCATCACCACCAGGAATCCCGGGAGGTAGGCCGCCGTCTGGCCGTTCCCGGTCGCCGGGCGGCGGCCTGCGAAGACGAAGTACGCCAGCTCGGCGAGGCCCGCCAGCAGCGGGATCAGCCGCCAGGCGCGCGGCGGGCGCGGGGTCACCCGGCGGGTCACGCCGAGCGGGGAGATGGTGACCCGGCGCAGCGCGAGGCGCGCCGCGATCGCCGCCGCCACCGGCACGCCGACGACGACGCCGAGGGTCTGCGGGGTGCTGAGCGTCAGATCCGCAAGGAAGAACCGCTGCTGCCCGGTGAGCGGAATGGTGGCGACCAGCGGGCGCAGCGCGGCGTAGAGCCCGAAGCCGGTCACCGTCCCGGCGGCCGCCGCCAGCGCGGACTCCACCGCCGAGATCACCGACACCTGCCGGGGAGTGGCGCCGACCAGCCGCATCGCCGCGTACCGCTGCTCGCGCGTGGCGGCGGACAGACGGGTCGCGGTGGCGATGAAGATCAGCACCGGGAAGATCAGCGCCCCGGCCACCACGGAGGAGATGAGTGTCATCGCGTCGCCGCGCACGGCGTTGTCCCAGCACTCGTTGTCGCAGGTGGATGGCCGGGTGTCGGCGATGGTGGTGACCGCTCTCGCTCCTGGTGCGCCCTTGATCTGGGCGGGGTTACGGCCGATGACGGCGATCAGCGAGTCCGGGGAGGCCAGAGCGGCGTCGCCGATCGTGCCGGTGAGACGCCCGGGGAAGCGGTCGCCCAACTGGTCGGCCGGGGTGTCGCGGATCAGCTGGGCCAGCGCGGGGGAGGCGTAGTACTCGCCGGGCGCGGGCAGGTGCGTCAGGCCGGGCGGGACGGGCGAGTTGGGGCCGGTCGCGGCGACGTCGACCTCGGTGAGGGACTTGCCCTCGTAGTAGTCGCCGTGCGGCCACCACCACAGCCGGTCCGCCGACGCCCGCTCGGTACGGCTCGCGGCGCCGGTGTCGAGCCACACCTGCCGCTGGTTCGTCCGCTCGACGGCGTTCATGCTGGCGAAGGTCGACAGCAGCAGCCCGACGCCGATGGCGACCGCGGCGGCGATCATCGCCAGCCGGGCGACCGCCTCCCGGCCGCCGCTGACCGCGAGGCGGAGCGCGAAGGCGATCACGAGGCGATCCGTCCCGTCGTGAGCAGGCCGGCCTTGCCGTCCCTGACGATGGCCTCCCGGTCGGCGTGCGCGGCGACCCGGGGCTCGTGGGTCACCAGGACGACGGTGGTGCCCTCCTCGTGGGCCGCGTCCACCATCAGGTCCATCACCTGCTCACCGGTCAGCGAGTCCAGGGCCCCGGTCGGCTCGTCGGCGAACAGCACCTTGGGCCGGGCCACCAGACCGCGGGCCAGCGCCACCCGCTGCGCCTGACCGCCCGACAACTCCCCGGAGCGGCGCCGCTCCAGGCCGTCCAGGCCCAGCCGGGCGAACCAGGGCCGGGCCTCGGCGAGCGCGGCTGCCCGGCGCACGCCGGCGAACAGCAGCGGCAGGGCGACGTTCTCCTCGGCGGTCAACTCGGGGACGAGCTGGCCGAACTGGAAGACGAAGCCGAAGGTGTCGCGGCGCAGGGCGCTGCGCTCGGCCTCGCTCAGGGTGTCGATGCGGCGTCCGTCGAAGTGCACCTCGCCCGAGTCGGGGGTGAGGATGCCGGCCAGACAGTGCAGCAGCGTGGACTTGCCCGAGCCGCTGGGTCCCATCACGGCGAACACCTCGCCGGCCTCGATGGCCAGGCTGGCGCCGCGCAGGGCGGGGGTCTCGCCGAAGGAGAGAGTGAGGTCGCGAGCCTCGATCAGGGCGGTCATGTGCGCACCGCCGCTGCGAGCTTGTCCATCCGGGCCGTGGTCAGCTCGATCCATCGCAGGTCGGCCTCCAGGTGGAACAGTCCGTGGTCGGCGAGCAGGGCGTCGATGATCGGGCCGGTGCGGCGCAGCTGGTTCAGCTCGTGCATGCGCTGCAGATGGGCGGCCCGCTGGGTGTCGAGATACTGCTGGGCGTCGCGGCCGAGCATCAGGGCCAGCACGACTTTGGTGAACAGCACGGTCTGCAGGTTGGGCTCGGGGGCCACCGGCTCGGCGAGCCAGGTCTCGAACTCCGTCGCCCCCGCCTCGGTGATCACGTAGCGCTTGCGCTCGGGGCCGACTCCGGGCTCCGCCTCGCCGGCGATGACCTTCCCGTCCCGCGCCAACCGGCCAAGGGTCGTATAGACCTGCCCGTACGGCAGCGGTTTGCCGCGGTTGAAGAAGGCGTCGTAGTCGCGCTTGAGGTCGTAGCCGTGGCTCGGCTCCCGCTCCAGCAGCCCCAACAGGGTGAGAGGAACACTCATGCGAGGACCATACACCGGAGATATACTCTGAGTGTATATCTGCTGAGGGTGCATACTGGTCGTGGGGCCTCGCATCCGTTCGCGGGCCGGTCACCGGCGGCCGGCCAGTCGCCCTGAGCCGACTGTCAGGCACGCTGGTTCAGAGCGTTGGTCAGCGCCCGGTCGGCGGCTCTCGTGCGGCGGCGAGTTCGGCATCGCGTGCTTCCAGCCGGCTGAGGGCTCGACGTTGTGTTCTTCCACGCTGGTGACCGTGCGCCGGAGTTCGTCGATGTCGCCGAAGGCTTCGAGACCCGGCCCGCGCCAGACCTGCTCGCCCAGTGCTTCGGACAGCCGCTTCACCCGTTGCTGGATGCGGGCGGCAAAGCATGTGTTGCGGGCGACATGCGGGCCCTCGATACCGCACCCTGCCGCACGAGAGGAGGCGAGCAGGTACATGCCGTCGCGGCGCAGCCCCAGGGCCTCCCCGATCCGCAGGACCGCGCAGGCCTGCCAGGTCGGCGACAGGCATCGGCGGATCGCGGTTGCTCGGCGTCGCCTCCCAGCCGGCGCAGCAGGGTCCGGGACTCGCGATCGCCAACCGTTCCGCCGCGCCCCGGGTCCCCACCTCCGTGTGACCGGCAACGCCGTCCGGTGTGCCTGGCTGGGCGTCCACCGGATACACCACCCCGGTGGACGGGCTCGCGCCCGATCGGCAGGACCCTGCCGCAGGCTACGGCCGGCCCAGCAGACGCGCGGCCGGGTCCACGGTCGACGGCCTCCGTGTCTGCGTGGTCGGCGCGCCCAGACGCCGGGCGATGTGGCCCTTCCTCCGCCTCCTCGGCGCGCCGCGCAACCCTCCGGCCCGGACCGGACCGCCCACACCGGACCGCCCGCACCGCCTCGCCATGCCCAAGCCTCTTCGCACGCCGCCGCCACAGCACGGCCCAACGACAGCGCCGCGGGCAGGGGTGCACGCCACAGGCGGTCCTGCCGGGCGACCGCTGCGTCCACCCGGCGCCGGAACCAGCCGGGCCGGGAGAGGAACACCACACAACCAGGCGGATCCCGATCACGGCATACGTCCGACGGGCGTACGCCGCTGCCACCCGTGCCCACCAGCGAGCCGGGCGGGCGCGGGAGCCGGATTTCTCGTAGATTGAAGAGCGAGCGACTGGCAGGCAATGCGTGTGACACCGGAGATCGACTACCCAGGGGTGTTCGCAGCCCTTCCGAGCCCGTGCCTGGTGCTCAGCACGGACTTGGTGATCGCCGACGCCAACCCGGCCTTCTGCGAGGTGACCGGACGGAGCAAGAGCGAGCTGCTCGGGCAGTACCTCTTCGACGCCTTCCCGGACAACCCCACCGATCCGGAGGCCGACGGGGTGACGACGCTGAAAGCCTCACTGCACCGTGTGCTGTCCTCCCACCAGACGGATCACATGGCTCTGCAGAAGTACGACATCCCGGTCCCCGGCAACCCGGAGGTGTTCAAGGAGCGGTGGTGGACCGCGATCAACGTGCCCGTCCTCGGCCCGGACGGAAATGTCGCCTGGATCATCCACCGGTCCGAGGACATGACCGATGTCGTCCGCTCCCGCCGCACGGCGCACCTGCCGTCGGTCAGCCCCGGCCGGGAAGCGGCGATGGAGGCCGAGCTGTACGCCCGGGCGCGGCAACTGCAGCAGCTGAACGAGGAACTGCGGCAGGCCCACGCCCGTGAACGGCGCATCGCCGTCGCCCTCCAAGAAGCCATGCTCCACTCCCCGGACCTGGCCCGGCACCCGAATATCGCCGTGCGCTACCTGCCCGCGACCGGATCACTGAACGTGTGCGGCGACTGGTACGACGCGGTCGACCTGCCTGCGGGCCGCTTCACCGTCGCGGTCGGCGACGTGGTCGGCCACGGACTGACGGCAGCCACCGTCATGGGCAGGCTCCGCAGCGCGCTGAGCGCCGCCACCCGCACCGTCCACGGCCCCGCCCAAGCCCTGGAGGTCCTGGGCCTGTACGCCCGCTCGGTCGAGGGAGCACTGGCCGCCACCGCCGTCCAGGTCCTCGTCGACGTCCACAGCCAACTGCTCATCTACAGCAGCGCCGGTCACCCCCCGCCCGTCCTGCTTCACCCGGACGGCTCCTGCGTGCTGCTCGACCAGGCCACCGACCCACCGCTGGGCGCCCGCCCCGACCACGTCCCCCGTCCCCAGGCCAACGCCACCTACACTCCCGGCGACACCCTCATCCTCTACACCGACGGCCTGATCGAACGCCGCGACGAGGACATCGACACCGGCCTGGCCCGCCTGACCGCCATACTCGCCACCTGCACCGAGTTCGGCGCGGAACACCTCGCCGACGCCCTCCTCGCCCGCCTCAACCTCGCCGGCGGCGCCGACGACGACATCGCCATCGTCGTCGTCCGCCTGGACCGAACGACCCGACCGTTCTGACCGGGCCGATGTCGTCGGAGGGGATCGGCGTCCACGACCGCCCGGGCGAACGCTCCCGTGGAACCACGCCGAGGAAGTCCTTCGTGAGACGGCGGTCATCGCGCTCCGCCGACACCGCTCGGAGGCAGCGGCAGGGAACGGGCGCCCGCCTCCGCATCGTCCTGTTCGGCGGTCCCGTCCGCGGGCAATCTCACCGCCGCCCGCCACGATTTCGAGGGGGTCCTCATGTTACGGTGGAGTGCATGAGTGACCGTCCCGTCCCGTTCGCCGAAGCTCCGGCCAAACCGTTGCGCCGTGACGCGCAGCGCAATCGGGATGCGATCCTGGCCGCTGCGCGTGAGGCGTTCGCCGCCCAGGGTCTGGGCGCCTCCTTGGAGGGAGTCGCCCGCGAGGCCGGCGTGGCGATCGGAACCCTCTACCGCCATTTCCCCACCCGGCTCTCGCTGGTCGAAGAACTCTTCGCCGTGAAGTTCCTGGATCTGCTCGAGGCCGCGAAACAGGCCGCCGCGATGGACGACGCCTGGCAGGGGTTCTGCTACTACCTGGAGAAATTCTGCGAACTTCAGGCCTGTGACCGCGCCTTCAACGACCTGGTCTCGGCCCGGCTGCCCACTCATGTGCTCACCAGCCAGGTCCAGGAGCAGGCGAGGGAACTGTCCGGCCAGATCTTCCACAACGCACAGCAGCGGGGCGTCGTGCGCAAGGACGTCACACCAGAGGACATCGCTTTCGTGATCTGGTCCCAGGCGGGCATCATCCAGGCGACCCGCGCCGTGGCCCCCAACGCCTGGCGCCGCCACTTGCACCTGATGCTCGACGCCTTCCGCGCCGAGTGCGCCCACGAACTGCCCGAGCCGCCGCTGACGCCTCAGCAGGTCGAACAGACTCTGATCTCCTTGGAATGCCCCCGTGAGGAATGCCCCGAGTGCGACGAGGGGGAATGATGCGGCCGGGGCCTCGCGGCGCGCGGGGTTCCCGGCGCCGCTGACCAGTACGGGGCTTCCGCCCAAGGCGACAGACACCCGCGACTGACGGGCACAGGACAAGCCCGACGCCTCGAGCCTGATGATCAGGCGCGAGGCGTCGCTGCCGCACCAGGGGCCGGGCTGAAGATCCGCTCCATCGTCCGGTCCTCGCCGACAGGGTGAAAGTCAGCACGGACGGCATACGGATCGCCGGGCTCGTACCGCAGTCCGATGCGCAGGTACACCGACAGGTCGTGCGCCACGACAGGCCGCACCGGCAGTTCGCACACCCCGCTTCGCAACGAGTTCACAGCCCTTGCTCCGATGGTCCAGCGTGACCCGCACCGTTGGTCACAGTGCGCCGTGGGTCGACGGCCGGACCAGCACGAGCTGGTCCACATACCAGCGGTCCACATCGACGGCTTCACGGAGCTGGTCCGCATACCAGCGGTCCACACCAACGGCTTCACGGAGCTGGTCCGCATACCAACGGTCCACACCAACGGCTTCACGGAGCTGGTCCACATACCAGCGGTCCACACCGACGGACTCGCGGACCGGGGTCCCGCCCGTCCACCTGCCTTCGTGCCGGACGTACAGTCGGCGCCCGTCCGGACCATCGTCGCGTTCACCCTCGTGTCCACGCCCATGACGACCCGGGAAAGAGACCAAGCCACCGGCCTTCTCGGGCATGGCGTCGGCAACCTGGCCATGGGCAACAGGTGCCGCAATCGCCGTCCCAGCACTGCCGAGCAGGGCTCCGCCCGCGATCGCGGCGGCGGCGACGGCGACCTGGACACGCGCAAGCAACCTCTTCATCGTCATCTCCATGTCTCGTGCGTGACCGCGCAGGCAGGCGGTCGGCCTCTTCCGTTGGGCTGCGATGCACGCTCGCAGCAGTTCGTCGTGGAGCCGCCCGAACCAAACGGAGGAGGCCCTCATGTTCGACGTTGTCAGCGTAGTCGAGGGGTCCCTCATATTCGCGGTGAGGCTTGTCACAGCAGGTCACGCATCCCCTTCTGGCGTCACGGCCCTGGCGAGACAGCGAGAGCGTGCCTTCGCTCCGAACGCCCCGCTGGTGCTCGCCGGGCCCACAAAGGCCGGGCGTCCGGGCTCACCCCGCCCGTCGACTGCGAGGCGACGGGTTTCGTCCTGTGCGGCGACGGCCTGCCACCGTGTATGTCCGGCCGTTCAAGATGCGGGGGGGTGATTCCCGTGCACGGCGACGGCTGGGCACACTCCAGCGAAGAACGCCCGACATGCTGAGTGACCTCGACGACGCGGGGCAGACCGGGTGCGAGGCATCGGCAGCTCCGGCTGATCGTCAGTCATACAGGCGGGCGGGCTGTGGTGGTGCGGTGCAACAGCGGAGCAGAGAAGGGCCAGCTGAGGAGGTTTCGTCTTCCAAGGTGGTGGCCTTTTGCCGTTTCAGGCGCTGCCCCAGCAGGCACAGGCCGGTGTGCCGTACGAGTGAATCCAGCCGTCCGTTGATTGGCGGTCGGCGTGCCGGCGGGAAGGCCGATCTGCATACCGGACAAGTCACGGGCAGGGAGCGCCCCTATGCCGAAGTTTCTCATCCACGCCACCTACACGCCCGAGGGGACGAAGGGCTTGCTCAAGGAGGGCGCGAGTGGCCGCCGCGCCGCCGTCGACCACGTCGTCGCCGGTCTCGGCGGGACGGTCGAGGCCATGTACTTCGCCTTCGGAGAGGACGACCTCGTGTGCATCCTCGACCTCCCCGACCCAGTCTCCATGGCCGCCGTCAGCCTCAGCGTCAAGGCCAGCGGCGCACTCCACACGCGGGCCACTCCCCTCCTCACTCTCGAGGAGATCGACGAGGCTACGCGCCGACAGGTCACCTTCCGCCCTCCCGGCGCGTGAACCCAGATGGCCGGAAAGGTCGCGCATGATGCGTGCCAGGTCGTGCATCGAAAGTAGATCTTGAGCTGTGGATGATCTCGGTTCATGGGGCGGGGAGATCTCACGGATGAGCAGTGGGCGGTCCTGGAGCAGTCGTTGCCGAAGAGGAGTGAGGTGGAGCGGCCGCCGCCGGTCTGGTCCCGGCGGCAGTTGATCGACGGCATACGGTTCCGGGTCCGCACCGGGGGGCCATGGCGGGACATGCCCGTCGAGTACGGGCCATGGTGCCGGATCCACGACCTGTCTCGCCGGTGTCAGCGAGACTGCACCTGGCACCAGGTTCTCAGCCGGCTCCAGGCCCTGTCCGATACGAAGGGCGCGATCGCGTGGGACCTGAGCGTCGACTCCACCGTGTGCCGTGCCGATCAGCATGCGGCCGGGGCCCGCAAGCAGGGTGAGCTGCAGAAGGAACCACCGGGCGGTGTCTTCGACGAGCCCGGTGATCACGGGCTGGGGCGTTCGCGCGGCAGGTTCAAGGCCAAGCTGCACTTGGCTGTCGAGCAGGCCACCAGGTACGACAAACTCGCGGTCCGCTACGAGGTTAACGTCCTCGTTGCCGCCATCAACGAGTGGTTGTGACGTATTGGTCCGACGACAACTCGAACACCCGAACTCGCCGACCGCCGGTGGGATTGACGGTCTCACGGACCGGACACATCCCCAGCTTGGTCATGATCCGTTCGGAGGCGTCGTTGCCCACTTGAGCGATGCTGACGATCCGTTCCAGCCCTCGCTCTTCGAACCCGAACCGTACAGCGGCCGCAGCGGCCTCGGTGGCCAAGCCCTGCCCCCAGTGGGAACGTCCCAGCCGCCAGCCGACCTCAACCGCCGGCAGTACCTCCGGCAGGAAGTCGGGCACCGACAGGCCCGTGAACCCGGCCAGCTCGCCAGTGGACCGGATCTCC
Organism: Streptomyces sp. NPDC001153; assembly: GCF_053598315.1. Taxonomy (NCBI): domain Bacteria; kingdom Bacillati; phylum Actinomycetota; class Actinomycetes; order Kitasatosporales; family Streptomycetaceae; genus Streptomyces; species Streptomyces sp. NPDC001153. The sequence goes on along the minus strand of NZ_JBSFJZ010000045.1, from coordinate 81,862 downwards.
ACGGCGAACAGGCCGAAGCCCTGTGTCTCCCACTCGCTCTCCCATGCCTGAATCCCGTCGCGAGTCTGCTGTTCGTCACGGACGCTGCCGTCACGTATCCACCGCATGACCTCGGGGTCGGCATTGATGGCAGCCATGGGCGCAACGTCTTCCTCGCGCCAGCGACGCAGGATCAAACGGGGAGTCTCAAGCGTGACCATCCAATCATTCTGGATCACAAAATGGGCTCTCCGCCATCCTCACCAGGCACTTTCGATACACGTCTCAGACGGGCCGCCCGCCCCGTGTTCCCTTGCGGCGCTGGGCGGCCTTGCTGTCGCGTTGCTCCGGAATCTCGTGGCGGATCCCGCGCCGTCGCAGGTAGGCACGGACGATGCCGTCGCTGTGGACACGGTCCGCGCTGACACTCTCCGGGGTGCGTGGTGGCCGACCCACCCCGTGCGGGCACGCACCCGGATTCGGTCCATCACCACTTCGAACTGGATGCGCCAGGCCCGCTCTCCCGGTGTGTCGACGAGCGCCAGTGGGCGGCACATGCCGTCCGTCGCAAGTGGAGTTTCGTGGTCAGCCCGCCGCGGGACCGGCCGAGCGCCTCGCCCGCCGAATCGCCTCCTGGAGTCGTCGGCCTCGTCGGCGACGGTCCGGACATCCGGCAACAGCTTAGGGGCGGCGTTCAGTCCCGCACGGCCGCATTTCTCGGTGCTCGACGGACCGTTGGGGTCCTGTTCGACATCCGTCAGCAGACCGAACGCCGCGCTTCCGCTGGAGTCACGGATCGACGCCATTGCGTACTCGACGCAGCTCGTCTCAAATGACGGTTCTTCTCCGAGTTCCACTGGGTTCCGTCCATCGGTGGCCATGTTCTCCTGCATGAACCGGTGGTTGGCGCCGGCCGCCGGGTACAGGTTGGTGTCGACCGTCCATGCGGGCTGAAGCCGGGCAGGACACAGCCGGGATGGTTTCCTTGCCCGTGCCAGTCCACTGGGTCTGGACGTGGCCGAACAGAGTGTGTGTGTCCCATGTCGGTCGGCGCGGGTATGAACGACGCGTCCATGTGCCACGAGTGATCAGGAGCTGGTGGCCGAACTCGGCGAAGTTGCTGCCTCTGTCCTTCTTACTCGGGTACGGCCTCGAGCGCTGCTCGAACTCGAACTCGGCGTGTTCAGCCGCGACTTGTCCGGCTCGCTGAGAGGTCGGGCCCGAACTCCGTCATATCCCGGCACCGGTTGGTGCAGGACCTCCTCGCCGACCTCGGTGATTCGTCGCATGTCTGTTTCTCCCCGTGGTGGTGAGGATGCTGTGGAGGACGGGAAACAGGCTTCCGGGCTGCCGGAACCCTCCCTACCCTCCCGGAAGCATGACAACAGAACACGCGCAGCAGCCCCGGCCGGCCGTCGGGCATTCCCGCAGACGTTTCCTCACGGCCGCCGGCGGCGCGGTCGGCGCGACCGCGTTACGGCCCGGAGCGCGGGCAGCCGCGGCCACGCCCTCCCGCCGGCGCGTCGCCGTCCTCGGCGGCGGAGTCTCCGGGCTCAGCGCCGCCCACGAACTCGCTGAACGCGGCTACGCCGTCACCGTCTACGAGTACTACGACACCCTCGGCGGCAAGGCCCGCTCGATGGACGTGCCCGGCACGGCCGCCGACGGCCGCAAGCCCCTGCCCGGTGAGCACGGGTTCCGCTTCTTCCCCGGCTTCTACCGGAACCTGCCGGACACGATGCGCCGCATCCCCTTCCCCGGCAACGCCGACGGCGTCCACGGCAACCTCCGCACCGCCACCGAGGAGTTGTTCGCCCGCGGCTCCGGCCGCCCCGACCTGCACTTCCCGCTGCGCAGGATCACGACCCCGCCGGCGCCCGGCGACATCACCGCGTCCTGGATCCGCGACCAGATCCTGTCCGCCCTGGACGTGGGCACCCGCCTGCCCGCCCACGAGGTCGCGTACTTCGCCGACCGTCTCCTTGTCCACCTCACCAGTTGCGACGCACGGCGCGAGGGCCAGTGGGAGAAGGTCGCCTGGTGGGACTTCATCCGCGCGGGGGAGATGAGCAGGGAGTACCAGACGCTCCTCGGCATCGGGCAGACCCGCAACCTCGTCGCCACTCGCGCCGAGGTGGCGTCGACCAGGACCGTGGGGCGCGTCATCATCGAGGCGCTGATCCTGTGGGGCCTGCTCGGCCGCGGGTTGGACGGCGACGCCGACATCGACCGCGTCCTGAACGCTCCCACCAGCGAGGCCTGGATCGACCCCTGGGAGGCGCACCTGCGCTCGCTCGGCGTCGACTTCGTGACCGGCACGCAGGTATTGGAGGTCGGGTACAAGGGCGGGCGGGTGACCGGCGTCCGCGTCGCTGCCCGCGACGGCGGCCACGAGCGGGCGGTCACCGCCGACCACTATGTCTCCGCCATGCCCGTCGAGCACGCCCGCGCCACCTGGGGCACGGCTCTGCGCGCCGCCGACCCGCAGCTCGGCCGGTGCGAGGCGCTGAAGACGGACTGGATGACCGGCGTGATGTTCTACCTGCGCACGCCCACACCCGTCGTGCACGGCCACATCAACTGCCTCGACTCACCCTGGTCGGTGACGGCCATCGGCCAGGCGCAGTTCTGGGACGTACGGGACTTCTCCCGCGACTACGGCGACGGGCGGGCTCACGACTGCCTCTCCGCAATCATCTCGGAGTGGGACAAGCCGGGCATCCTGTACGGCAAGACGGCCAAGGAGTGCACGAGGGACGAGATCGTCGCCGAGCTGTGGGCGCAGCTGAAGGACGGGCTGAACGACACGGGCAAGACCACGCTCAGGGACGAGGACCGCCTCGGCTGGTTCATGGACCCGGCGGTGACAGGCCTGGGCGGCCCTGACCCGCACAACCGCGAACAGCTCCTCATCCACCCGACGGGCACGCTCTACCATCGTCCCTCGGCGCGGACGGCGATCCCGAACTTCTTCCTCGCGGGCGACTACGTCCGCACCGACGTCGACCTGGCGACCATGGAAGGTGCCAACGAGTCAGCGCGGCGAGCCGTCAACGCCCTGCTCGACGCCGACCGCTCGGACGCCGAGCGGTGCCGTGTGTGGGAGCTGTACCGGCCGCCGGAGATGGAGCCCCTGAAGCGGATCGACGAGGTGCGCTACAGACTGGGACTGCCCAACACCTTCGACCTGGGGTGAGCGGTTCTCTCTCCCCCGCGCCCTCTCCCTGTGCGTCAGCTTCGCGGTGTGCACCAGGCACCAGACGCAGGAGAAGGTCGAGGGCGTACCGGGCGGCTGTGCGGCGGTGGAGGGCGAAGGCTGCGGCGAGGGCAGGGCCACGGTGATCGCGCCGAGCGCGGCTGTCACGCGTATCTTCCCGGCGACGACACCGGCGAGGCCGACCTTGGTGAACGGTGCGGCGGGCGTGCGGCGCGCGGCGCCCGCCCGCAAGCCCTCCTGGCAGACGGTGTGGCGACCTGGGATCTCCCCTCCGATCCCCCGGTCGTCGGCCACGCACGAGCACTCACCGTCCCCGGCTCATCCGGCACCGGTCACTCGTCTGCGAGATCGCGGACGGCACAGGCGCGCCCCCGCGCGTAGGGGTCGCCTCCGAAAGCGGCGAACGTGGCCGCAGCCTCTTCATGGTCGCGCCGCCGGTCGACCGCCGGGGGCACCCGCTGCTCCGAGAGCGGCAAGACCATCTGGGCGGAGCAGCCGGCTCCCGCCGGCGTCCCGTAGCACGGCCGTGGCTGTCCGGATCGGTGTCCAGGGACCTGGCGATGTCCTCCCGGGCGACGAGGTACCCGAGCGCCGCGACGTGGACCACCACGTGCAGAACAAGGCTTTTGGTCAGCACCGAACCAGCACTCGCCTTGTCGGGCCACTACGGCCCGGACCAGTACACGGCCCCCGGCCGACGACGCTCCGTGCGGTCGCCGGTCAGGGCAGCGTCCAGAACCGGACCGTGACGAGGTAGAAGACGACTGCCCAGAAGGCTATCGCCACCACGACGACACCGAGGCCACGGACGTTGGCCCTTGCCGGCTCGTCCGGCGACGGCCGCAGCCAGCGCCCGAGCAGCGGGTTCACGTAGTAGGGCATGGTGAGGAAGCTCATGAGGAAACTCGAGAGCAGGTTTCCCACGAGCAGGCCGATCCAGAGCGGCATGTGCAGCGGGGACAGAGCCAGCGTCAGGAGCACGACAGTCGGGTAGAGGCCGACCCAGACGGCGAGGGAGGTCCTGGTCTCGGAGGGCGGCGGCGGTGCCTCCTTGCCGTTGCCCTCGAAGGCGAACCAACTGCCGAACGAATTGTCGATCGTGTGCAGTTTGAAGTCGCTGAACTTCTCGCCCTCGGCCAGGATCTTCTGCCGTTCGGGCGATGTCAGCCAGGCGTCGAGGTGTTCGGCGCTGTCGTAGCGGTACAGCGTGGTCCATTCCTCCTGGAGCCCCTCGATGGGACGGAAGAGCTCCGTCCCGCGAAACCCCTCGAACTTGCTCTCCTCCTGGACCATGCGGTGCTGCCAGGCGAGGAAGTCGTCGACCTGGTTCGGGTGGACGCGGTGGGTGACCACCACGGTGACCAGCGGATCCAGTGCCTGCGTGCCGCTGCTGACCACCTGCTGGGTCGCAGGGCCGTCGAAGTACTTGGCGCCGACGTCGAGATACGTCTGCCTGGTCGCGCTGTTGATCCACGCCTGCAGATGCGCCACCGAGTCGAACCTGTACACGACGACCCAGTCGGGTTGCAGCGATGTCGGCGGTGAGATCTCGGCGCCGAGGAAGCCGGGGTAGTAGGCGGCCGCAGAGTTGAGGTCCTTCTGCCACGCCTCGAACTCGCGCTCCACGCCGGGCAGGACCTTCTGCCCGATGATCGCCGTCGCCGCGGCAGCTATGTTCTTTCCGGTGTTCATGGTGGCTCAACCTGTCGACACCGACTGCTCTGCGGGGAGTCGGCCGTAGATGCGTTCCGGAGTCAGCGGCAGCGCACGGTAGCGGACGCCCGTCGCGTCATGCACCGCGTTCGCGAGCGCGGGGGCCACCGGGTTGATACAGCACTCGGCCATCCCCTTGGCCCGCATGGGCCCCACCGAATCCGCCGAGCCCACCAGGAGCACCTCGGTACGGGGGACGTCGGCGTAGGTGGGGATGCGGTAGTTTCGGAGGTTCGGGTTGACCATGACGCCGCTGTCGTCCACGTGGTGGTTCTCGGTCAACGCGAAGCCGATCCCCTGGGCGACACCGCCCTCCACCTGTCCCCGGACCTGCGCCGGGTTGATGATCACCCCGGCGTCCGCCGCGTGCACGCTGTACAGGATCCGTATCTCACCCGTCACGCGGTGCACGGCGACCCGGAACCCCTGCGTGTTGGAGGTGACGCTCCGGGGCGAGCCGTATGCCTTGCGTGCGGCGGTGAAACGGATTCCACGCGCCCGGGCCAACGCGACGAGTTCGGCCAGGGACACGCGCCGGTCCCCGCAGACGACACCGTCGTCGTCCATCGTGCACATCACGACATGGACGCCCGTGTGCGCCGCGGCGAATTCCAGGATGCGGTCGCGCACGGCATTGGCCGCCCGCAGGACCGCGTTGCCCGCCACGAAGAGGCCCGCGCTCGCGAAGGCACCGGTGTCGAATCCCGTGCGGTCGGTGTCGGACTGCACCAGACGGATCCGGGAGGGTGTCGTGCCCAGCTGGTTGGCTGCGATCTGGACATGGGCCGTGGAGGTTCCCTCCCCGAACTCGGGGGTTCCGACGGCCAGTTCGTAGATGAGATCGTCGCCCAGGGTGACCCAGGCTTCGGAGAGGTGTTCCGTCGGGGGCGCGGTCTCATGCAGGGAACTCGCCGCTCCGGCTCCGACGAGCCACTCGGGACCGGGAGGGGGCAGGTCGGCCGTACGGGCCAGGGCATCGTCCACGAGGTCGATGCACTTGGCGAGTCCGTCCTCGGTGAAGATGACGTCGTCGGGGCCGTCGTGCAGGGCGACCAGGGGCTCACCCGGCCGCACGATGTTGCGTCGGCGCAGTTCCAGCGGGTCGATCTGAAGGGCGCGGGCCAGTTCGTCCATGGCCGACTCCACGGCGAACGCCGGCTGCGTCATCCCGTAACCTCGCAGCGCCCCGCTCGGCACGGTGTTCGTGTAGACGGAGTACGCGTCATATTTCTTGTTGGGGCAGCGGTAGATCATGACGGCGGCCCCGCCCGCGTACAGCGTTTCGCCGCCGTGGTTGCCGTAGGCGCCGGTGTTCGACACGTTGCGTATCTGGAAGGCGGTGAGCGTTCCGTCGGCCTTCGCGCCGAGCTTGACCGTCAGGGTCATCGGATGCCGCGGGGAAGCTGTGGTGAACTCCTCCTCGCGGGTGTACTCGAGGCAGGTGGGCCGCCCGGTGTCCAAGGTGGCAAGCGCGACCAGGTCCTCGGCGATCACCTCCTGTTTGCCGCCGAATCCGCCGCCGACGCGCTTGCAGAACACCCTCAGCTGGTCCGGGCGCAACGCGAACAGGTACGCCAGTTTGACCTTCGCGATCGACGGTGACTGCGAACTGGTGCGGACGTTCAGCCGGCCGTCCTCCATCCAGGCGATGGAACCATGGGTCTCCAGATGCGCGTGCTGCACCCGAGGCGAGAAGTATGTGCCTTCGTGGATCACGTCGGCCGCGGCGAATCCCGCGTCGACGTCGCCGATGTGCGAGTGGAGTTCGAGCAGGAGGTTGTGGACGGGGTCCCGGACGAACGGATCGTGGGAGCCGTGCAGTTGGGGTGCCCCGTCCGCCATCGCCGCCTCCGGGTCGAACACCGCCGGCAGCACCTCGTACTCGACCGCGAGACGCCGGCAGCCCTCCTCGGCCGCCCCGACCGTGTCGGCCAGGACCGCGGCGACGCGCTGGCCGGCGAAGCGGACCGTGTCGTCGAGGATGTAGGTGTCGTCCGGGTCGACCAGGTGGTCGGTGTGGATCGCCGTGGTGAAGCGCCTGCGGGGTACGTCTTCCCAGGTGTAGACCCGGTGCACCCCGGGCACCGCGAGCGCGGCGCTCCTGTCGACCGAGAGGATCCGGGCGTGCGCGTGGGGTGAGTGCAGCACCTTGAGGTGCAACATGCCGTCGATGCGCGTGTCCATGGTGAACTCGGCGTGACCCGTCACCACGTCGTGGCCCGCGGGAGCGCCGACGCTCGTCCCGACGGCCTTGCCCGGTGCCGCCGTCTCCACCGCACTGACGCCCTTCACGGCGTCCTCGATCGCCCGGTATCCGGTGCAGCGGCAGAGGTTGCCCTTCAACGCCCGTGGCAGATCCGCCTTCTGGTCCTCGGTGAAGGTCGCCGACGTCATGATCATCCCTGCGGTGCAGAAACCGCACTGGAACCCCGGGGCGTCCTCGAACTGCCGCTGCATGGGATGGAGGGCGCCGGGCCGTCCAAGGCCTTCGATCGTGGTGACCTCGCGGCCGTCCGCGCGGAACGCGGGGGTGATGCAGCTGTGCACCGGTACGCCGTCCAGCCAGACCGTGCAGGCGCCGCAGTCGCCCGCGTCGCACCCCTTCTTGACGCCGAAGTGGCCGAGTTCGCGCAGGAAGGTGCGCAGGCACTGGCCGGGCGCTGGTTCCCGGTCGAATGCCTTGCCGTTCACGAGGTAGCTCATGCCAGGTCCCCAGCCGTGAGTTCGCGGCAGATCTCTTCGGCGAAGTGCCGTGTCAGATGCCGGCGGTGGTCAGGGGTCCCGTTGGGATCGGCGAACCAGACGTCGGCCGGCACGGCGTCGATGCTCTGCCGCAGGGTTCGAACATCGGGCAGGGAGTCGAAGGCGATGCGGACCGGCCGCGTGGTGCCGGCGGTGACCGTGAGTACCAGGTCACTCGCTCCCAGCCGTTGCGTGCCGACGAGGAACACCGTCGAACGGCCGAGCCGGGTCAGCGTGAAGCGACGGTGCGCGGTGCGTTTGCGCAGCGCGCGCTCCGGAATGGTGATGCGCCGAAGGATCTCCCCGGGGGCGAGAACGTTCTGGTGGTCGCCCGTGACGAAATCGAGGGCGTCGACGAAGCGCACGGAGCCGTCGGGCGCCCAGAGTTCGTACTGCGCCTCCAGTGCGACCGACAACGTGATCATCGGTCCGGCGGGCAAGGACATGCAGATGTTTCCGCCGACGGTCGCCGCGTTCCAGACCTTGAACGAGGACAGGAATGCCTCACAGCTTTTCCGGAAGAGGATTCCGGCGGTCCAGGCCTGCGGCCATGGGAAGGCGTACAGGTCGCGAATGGTGCATGTGGCGCTGATCTCCAGGCCCTCGTCGGTCGGAACAAGAGGTTCCCAGCGCAACGCCGTCAGGTCGATCAGCCGTCGCAGGTCCGGCTGCTCCGTGGAATAGAGCCATGTTCCGCCTGCGAGCCAGGCGTCGCCCTCGTGCCAGTCCCTGCCTGGCCGCTCGGACGGTCGCCGGATGACTTCGGTGATGGTGTTCAGGTCCATGAAAACCGACCTACGGGAGAACGGACCCCGGGAAGGCAACTGTCCCCTGGCACTGTGGGATTTCCCGCTGACCGAGCAGGTGTCGGCCGCCATGCCGCGCCGTTCGGGGCGGCTGAGCCGCGAGGGACCGGCGAGCACACTCTCGCTACAGCTTATCGCAGCAGGCGGATGAGAGCCCGGCCAAGGAAAGCTGAAAGTAGCTGACCAACTCCGGACCGTAATGGCGCTCGTCGGGTGGCACGCCCACGCGAAGGGCCGGCATGCGGCCGGCACGACGGCCTGACATCTGGCCGCTCCCGGACTCGCCACAGCGAATCCGCTGCTACATGCGACGAGCGCCTCGGTCGCGTCACCACGTCGGGTGCCTCCAGCGGCGGCGAACCGCGGTCCTCGGCCGGGGAGAGCGGCACGCCATCGCGGAGGCGAGGCGGATCCCGCCGATCACTTACCGGCGGAAGGTGGTCCGCGGCTGGGATTTCTTCAACTGGTGGTGTAGATAGGTCAGTTGTTGCGACTCCTAGATCGCGGCAGGCGGTGATCGCGGTAACTGCAGTTGCTCTTCCTGCGATCACCGACCCCCCTCATGCACAGCGAAAGGCACATGTATGGCGAACAACCGCAGGACGCGCTACGGCGGACGGATGGTGGCGCTCTCAGCGGCTGCCCTGGGCATGGTCGCGGCGATAGCCGTTCCGGCTTCGGCCGATGACCAGCCCACCCGGGCACAGCTCATAGCCGACTGCGACACGGGTGAAGGGAAGTGCACCTTCAACGAACCGCAGTTGGGCCAGGCGTACCTCGGAGAGTTCCACCGGGTCTCCGACTCGCTCTACAACTGCAGCACCTCGCCTGCCACCCAGTCGATGACCTGGTCCGACACGGTCGGTTCCACGGACTCGGCGGGCGTATCCGTGACGGCGGGCGGCAAGATAGCCGGAATCATCGACCTCAGCGTGACGGCGACTTACAGCCACACCTGGTCGAGCACGCACTCGGAGACCAGCTCCGTCAACATGACCGTGAAACCTGGTGAAGTCGGCTGGATCTCCCGTGCGCAGGTGATGCAGACCGTCTCCGGCACATGGCAGACCCATTACGACAACCGGAAGTGGGGTCACTATTTCTGGTTCGTCCCCGACGTCATCACCGGGCCTGCCCCGAACGGGACGGACGGCCAGAGCAACGCGGTGGTCGTGAAGTCCAGGAAGATGACCGCTGAGGAGAAGCAGTCCTGCTCCAGCCACTCCGGTAAGGCCAAGACGTTCGTCGTCCACGGCTGATCCCCCGATCGTGCTCCTGGCTGCCTCGCGGTCCGTATACCCGCGAGGCAGCCGGGGGCGGCTCAGCAGGGCGGCCGGCGAGCAGCCCCGATCCCGTGCGGCGGTTCGTGGACGGGAGGGAGCCTCGTGCCGGATGCGTGGCGCACGGTGGCCGCCTCGCTCGAACCCGGCGTGCTGTCGGTTCGTGCTGGACACGGCCCTGAGATCACGGCCACCGGTCACGTCCGCCGCCGGAGATCATTACGTGACATCCGATCTACGCCCGCCCAGGTTGGCCGGGGAGGCGTGCAGCCCTGTGAGACTGCGTGCCGTCACGTCCTGGACGGCGGGGCGGCACCGGCCGGCCTGGCGGTCAGTACGAGGTCCGGCGGACGGTGCCTTGGGCCGACGTACCTGGTTCTCCACCAGCTGTAGCATCCGGAGCCTGCCGAGTGAAACGTGTCCCGCCCGGCGCACGGCCGCATCCGGCCCCGCCACATTCCGGAGGTCATGGCACTGCGCACCTCATGCGGCATGCACCTGGCGGCCTCGCCACAGCGCAGCAGACCGGGCGCCTGAGCGACTGCCTCGAACAGCATCCCCTCACCGCGACCGCCTCGCCCGGGGAGATCGTCGTCGTGGACCCCGGCGCCCATGCTCCACCTCATCAACGTCGCAGTCGCCGACACCCCAAGGCACATGACCTTCTACCCGGAATTCCCGGAACGCTCGACCCACCTCGGGGGCACCACGCCATCCGCCTCCATTACGCGGTGTTCACCAGCTGATTCCGGCCGCCACCGCCAGGTGGTCGCTGCCGGTGGCTGGCAGCACCCACGAGCTCTCCGGCTTCACGCCTCTGACCAGGATCTGGTCGATCCGCACCATCGGGAACTCTGCCGGCCAGGTGAAGCCGAAGCCGTTCCCGGCCTCGTCCTGGGCCGAGCGCAGCTGCGAGGTGATGGCGGCGAACGCGCGGTCGTCCGTGGAGCCGTTCAGGTCGCCAAGCAGCACCACCCGCGGACTCGGATCGGCGCCGATGGCCGTGCCGAGCGCCTGCGCGCCTCTGTCCCGCTGGTCCGTCCAGAAGCCTCCCCTGGGCATCACCCGTACGGACCCCAAGTGGGCCACATAGACCGCCAGCGGCCCGTGGTCCGTGGCGACCGTGGTGCGCAGCGCCCGGTTCGAGGCCATCTTGATGTCGGCCGGCTTGGTGTCCGCCAGCGGCCCGTAGTCCATCTTGATGTCGACCGGCCGGGTGTCCGACAGCGGCAGCTTGCTCCACAGCCCAACCGTGCCCTGCACCGTGTGGTACGGATATGCCTTCGCCAGCTCCTTCTCGTACGTGCCCGTGGCCTGCGGGGTCAGCTCCACCAGAGCCAGTACGTCCGCGCCGGAGGCGGCCAGGTCGCGGGCGGTGCCGACCGGGTCGGGATTGTCGGCATTGACGTTTTGTTCGGCCACGGTGAGGTCGCTGCCCGGGTGGGACTTGTCGCCGAGCAACCCGCCGAAGAGGTTCAGCCACACGATGACCGGCAGCAGCAGCGCGACCACCGCGGAGGCGGAGCGGCGCCACAGCGACCCGGCCAGCAGCACCGGGATGAACAGGCCGGACCACGGCAGGAAGGTCTCTGCCAGGCTGCCGAGGTTCCCGATCCCCCGGTTCGGGATCTTCGCGTGCAGCAGCATGAGCAGCCCGAGCAGCAGCGCCAGCACCGCGAGCACCGGACCGCGTTTCCAGGGCCCCGGCCGGGAGGCGGCGCGTATCGCCCGGCGGATGCCCGTGCGCCAGGTGCCAGCGCCCGTATTCCAGCAGCTAGCGTCGGCTTGTCCGGTCTCCGCCATGTCCGCCTGCGGCATCGTCCGTCCGCGCTCACCGTCGGTGCTGTCGGTGCGAGAAGTGCTGGTCACTGACTGCATCCTCGGGTCCTGGGTGGGGTGGCACACATGCGCGGGTGTCATCGAAGAGCGTCATGCCGTCGGGATGGAGGCAGTCTGTCGCACTGAGCGCACCACGGTGCTCATTGCGAGACGTATGCGGACAGCCGAGGGGTCCGGCGATCGCTGCGACGTCGGCTCTCAGGCCCACAACCGGACGCCGGTGATTCCGGCGGCTCGTTGTCCGCGCTGACGGCGGGGAGAGGTTCATGCCGCCAGTCAACGCAGCGTTGTGTTGCCGGCACGTATGGGATTTTCGATATGCCGGCGATATGCGCCGGCTCGTAGCATCAAGAGCATGCGCGTGTTGATCGTCGAGGACGAACCCTTTCTGGCGGAAGCCATCCGCGACGGCCTACGCCTGGAAGCGATCGCGGCCGACATCGCAGGTGACGGCAGCACCGCTCTGGAACTGCTGAGCATCAACACCTACGACATCGCCATCCTCGACCGCGACATCCCCGGACCGTCCGGCGACGAGATCGCCACACGCATCGTCGCCTCCGGCAGCGGCATGCCGATCCTCATGCTCACCGCAGCCGACCGTCTCGACGACAAGGCCTCCGGGTTCGAACTCGGCGCCGACGACTACCTCACAAAACCCTTCGAACTCCAGGAACTCGCGCTCAGGCTCAGAGCACTCGACCGCAGGCGCGCCCACAACAGACCACCCGTGCGAGAGATCGCAGGCCTGCGCCTGGACCCGTTCCGCAGAGAGGTCTACCGCGACGACCGTTACGTCGCGCTCACCCGGAAACAGTTCGCCGTGCTCGAAGTCCTCGTCGCCGCCGAAGGAGGAGTCGTCAGCGCCGAAGAACTCCTGGAACGCGCCTGGGATGAGAACGCCGACCCCTTCACCAACGCCGTGCGCATCACCGTCTCGGCACTGCGCAAGCGTCTCGGCGAACCGTGGATCATCGCCACCGTGCCCGGCGTCGGCTACCGCATCGACACACAGCCAGAGGCCGGACACGAGGGAGGAGACCGTGGATAGAACGCCGGGGCTGAGCGTTCGCCTCAAACTCACCCTCAGCTACGCCGGATTCCTCATGCTGGCGGGTGCCTTGCTGCTTGCTGCCGTGTGGGTGTTCCTCCTGCGTTACGTCCCTGAACGTGCGCTCATCATCTCCTCTGGCACCCTCACTCATGGGGTTTTTCCCGTCCGGTCCAACCTCCTCCGCGTTTTCGCTCCGAGGGCAGCCGCAGTGTTGGCATTCCTGCTGATGTTCGGCCTCGTGGGAGGGTGGATCCTCGCCGGGCGCATGCTCGCCCCCCTGACCCGCATCACCGACGCCACCCGCCTGGCCTCGACCGGAGAGCTCTCCCACCGAATCCGGCTACCGGGCCGCACAGATGAGTTCCGCGAACTCGCCGACGCCTTCGACACGATGCTGGCACGGCTCGAAGCACACGTCGCCGAACAGCAGAGATTCGCAGCCAACGCCTCGCACGAGTTGCGCACCCCGCTGGCGATCTCGAAGGCACTTCTCGACGTGGCCCGCACCGATCCGAACCACGACACCGGCGAACTCATCGCCCGCCTCCACGCCGTCAACACCCGGGCGATCGACCTTACCGAGGCATTGCTCCTGCTCAGCCGTGCTGAGCAGCGGTCCTTCACCCGAGAACACGTCGACCTGTCTCTCGTAGCGGAAGAAGCCACCGAAACGCTCCTGCCCCTCGCAGAGAAGCGTGGCGTCACCATCGAGACCTGCGGCGACATCACCCCCACGATCGGATCGCACGCACTCCTCCTGCAGCTGACCATGAACCTCGTGCAGAACGCGATCGTCCACAATCTGCCTGAAAAAGGCATCGTGTGGGTGAATACCAGCGTCCGCCCGCACAGTGCGGTGCTCACTGTCGAGAACACCGGCGAGCAGGTCACCCCAGAGCTTGCTTCGACGCTCACCGAACCCTTCCAGCGCGGCACCGAGCGCATACACACCGACCACGCAGGCGTCGGCCTCGGCCTGACAATCGTCAAAACCATCACCCACGCACACGACGGAACCCTCACCCTCACCCCGCGCCCCGCTGGCGGGATCCGCATCACTGTGGAACTACCCACGACAGACCCGCGCTCCGACAGGTAACGAGAGCACCGAGCAGGACCGTGCATCGTTCGGTGCAACTCCCGATCAGGGAAGTTCCATTCGATGACCAGTGAGCATTCTCAGCGTCGGCACTGATCGGGTGCACCGTCGGCACGGAGTGAACGTGCAGCTGGTGACCGACCCGAGCGCGCCCACCTGGGTGCCGGCCCGTGGGTGACAACTCCGGTCAGGTGCCCGCCCGGCGGCGAACAGCGATGATTGCCTCGCATGAAAGGAGCCCTCTGTCCGCGGACTTGCCGCGGGCAGAGGGCTCCTTCGTCAGGTGCGGTCGGCCGGTCAGCCGATGGTCGCGATACCGTCGGTGGTGACCGTCGGGCGGCCCGAGGTGCCGACCACGACGATCTTCAGGGTGTGCTTGCCGGAGCTGGACCAGGTCTTGGTCCAGATCGCCTGTCGGTACAGCGTGGTGGAGGACTTCAGGTCCACCGTGGTGACCTTGGTGCCGTCAACGTAGACGTACGCCTGGCCGGAGGTGGAGGCCCGCGAGACGATCCAGGCCACCGAGCGGCCGGTGAAGGTCCAGCTCATCGAGGCACCGGCCGAGGAGGAGCTGTAGGAGTAGCCGCCCAGGTAGCTGGTGCTGCTCTTGTGGGTCCAGGTGCCGGTGCGGGTGGTGGAGGTCTCCTGGATGATCGACGGCGTCCGGTAGACGGAGGCGCCGACGCTGTTTCCTGCCACGTCGTACGCCTTCAGCGCGAACAGGTCCGAGCTTCCGGGCTTGGCGCTGGTCGCCCAGGAGGCCACCGTAGGGCCGAAGGTGGCCGAGGAGGGCGAGGTCGCAAGGACCTTGGCCAGTGCCGCGTTGTCGGATGCCTTCCAGGTCACCGTGACCGGAACCGCTGTCGAACTCACCGTGCCGGTGCGCACACTCACGCCGGGAGCGGTCGGGAAGGTGGGCGCGGTGGTGTCGCCGACCAGGGTGACCGAACCGGACAGCGTGGTCGAGCCGCTGACGTGGGTGGCGCGCACCTGGACCGTGTGGCTGCCTGCGGCCACCGAGATCGAGGCGGAGCGGTCGGAACCGGAAGCATGAGCCACGGCCTTGCCGTCGACCAGGACGTCGAAGCCGGAGATCACCGCGGACGGCGTGGAGGTCGTCCAGCTCACCGTGGCCGCGCCCTTGGTGTAATAGCTCGTCCCGGACTTGGTCGCCCCGCCGGACATTCCGGTGACGGTGACGGCACTGACCGGGCCGGCCGCGTAGGAGCGGATCGTGCTCAGGGCGTTGTAGAGCTGGTTGCCGGGGCAGTCGGTGGCGAAGCCGTTGCGGTGCCCGGAGATCACATTGAAGTTGTAGCTGTTGCCCAGTGTGAAGCCGGAGCTGTCGGAGGCACCCTCGGGCAGCGACGCGGTACCGGTGCCCGGGTTCATCCCGGTCATGCCGAACTTCCAGGCCGCGATCCGGGCGATCGAGCCCAGCATCGCCTGGCTCGGCGTGGCCCCGGGGAAGGTGCTGGCCGTGGAGTCACCGCCGCTGAGGTCGGTGTACGTGCCGATGGCGGCCACGCCCATGCTGTTGGTGTTGAACCCGTAGGTCTGCGCGCCGACGACGGGCAGCGCCATCCCGCCGAAGCGGCCCTCGAAGATGGTGCCGCACTTGTCGACGAGGAAGTTGTAGCCGAGGTCGCGCCAGCCCTGGTTGAGGTGCTCGGCGTAGATGCCCCGCACGATCGCCGGGGAGTCGGCGCAGGAGTAGTTGTTCGTTGTGTCCGTGTGGTGGACGAACATCACCTTCGCCGACGAGCCGTATGACGGATATCCGGCCTCCCGGGCACACTCGTCCGCGCCCCAGCCGGCCCGGGTGACCACGGTCGGCGGCGCCACCGTCGAGGTGGTCGTGGCCGGCATCGGGTCCGGCGCGGTCGGGGACGCCGACGCGGAGGGGCTGGCCGAGGAGGCCGGGCAGGACGGATACGCCTGGTCCATGGTCGGCAGCTGACTCGGCCAGGTCGTCGGCGAGGCGCTCGCCGAGCCGGAGGCGGAGGGCGAAGTGCCGGTGGACGGCGCGGCGGAGGTGGAGTCCGTGGCCGTGGGAGTGGCCGAGCCCGTCGCCGTGGCCGTGTCGGTCGGGGCGGCGCTGTCGCTGGCCGTCGCGGTGTCGGCCGCAGTGGACGTGTCCGTCGGCGTGGCCGCGTCGGTGGCCGTAGCGGTGTCGGTGGCCGTCGCGTCCATGGCGTAGCCCGCCGGGGCCATGCCGGAGCCGGTGGCGCCCCCGGTGCCCGTGGCGGCCTTGCCCGGGTCGACCAGGTCCACCCTCAGCCCGGTCGGCAGCCCAGTCGTCTTGCCCGCGCCGGTTGCGCGGACCTGGATGCCGTTCGACGGCCCCGTCCACATCGGCGACATCCCGCCCCGTACCCCGGGACGGTTCAGCTCGGCCGGGTCGGGGACGTCGTCCGGCTGCTGCATCTTCAGCCACGGCGTCCAGTGGCCGCCGGCGGCGGAGCGGGTGCGCACCTCCACCGTGCCGCGCAGCTTGGCGTGCGCGCCGTTCCAAGTGACGCCCACCATGCTGAACGGATCCGTGGACTGGGCCCCCAGCGTCTTGAGTGACGCGCTCGCCCCGCTCAGAGCCAGCGACCGGACATGCGTCTTGATCGGTCCCGGCACGCCCGAAGCACGGCCCCCCGACCCGGCCATCGCGACGGTCGCGACAGCGGCACTGCCCCCGGCGATCACCGCCCCGAGCGCCACCCACGTGCGCGTTTTCAGCCCGGCCCGACGACCGCGCCGAACCCTGTGTTCAGTTCTCATTCCCACCCTGAAGCCCCGTTGTCGCCGTCACTGTCCGAGCAGGGCACAGCTGTCACATGAGCGCCCTGAAACAACAGCGCACCAGAATGTTCAAACGTCACACATCTCGAACCGGGCACGACTCGTCCCGAGTCGCCCACAGGATCACCGACCCAAAAGGGTGATTTCGCGGCAGTTTCACGCCGCACTGCTGCAGGTCAGTGGTTTGGACGGGAGTATCAGGCGTAGATTCTTCACCAACCGAGTTTTTAGCCAAAGCTAAAGGTGGCATGCTGATGGAGTGGCAACGAGCGTTGTCTCTCCATGAGTTGGGGGTGAATCATGGGCATTTTTGCCCGTGACGAGAGCCGGACGACGTCAGCGGCCTCCCGGATAGCGCGGCAGGCGACGGCCTCCCTGGCCGGCCTGCTGGCAGGGCAGGGCAAGACCCGCTCCGATCTGGCTGCGGCCATGGGCGTCAGCCCCGGCCGTGTCAGCCAGATCATGTCCGGCGAGGCGAATCTGACAGTCCGCACCCTCGCCGCCGTAGCGGAGGCACTGGATGCCGACGTCCAGATCACATTCTGTCCCCGAGGACAGACGACGGACGCCAAAGCCGGCCGCAGCGCGGACTCGTCGCCCATCAGGAGCAGCGGGCTCCCCGCCCGTCACTGATCCGGGGCCGGCACGTGTTGCCGCACAGCCATCCCGCCAACGGCTGACCGCCTTCTTTCAGCGGGCAAGCCAGCGTTCGAACCAGCGACGCTGTGGCGGCAGAACCGGACTGTGGAACGCGTCGTTGGACATCGCCTTGGCACGCAGGGTCTGAAGCTCTCCGTTCTCGCTGCGACGGCCGTGAGCGTACGCGAAGCGCAGCAGGTGTCCGCACTGCGCGAGGGCGGTGCCGAACGCCTGGCGGCGGGCGATGAGTTCATCATCGGTCGGTTCACGCCCGGCCTGGCGGCACGCCTCGTCGATTCCTGTCTGCACGTCCAGCGCCATGTCGATCGCCGCCTCCACCTCCGTGTAGATCGCGTTGATCGTCTTGGTCTCGGCGGCGAGCGGATACCGCTCCAGCAGGTACAGCTTGAGATCGTGGACGAACACCCTGAGCTGGGCAGACGTTTCGATACCGCACAGAAAGCGGTCCGACCAGGTACAGGCGTCGAGGTGCACACGCTGCACCAGCCGCTCCCTGACCAGAGCGATACCCAGGGTCATGAACTTGATGTACGGCTGCGCCGTCTCGTCCTGTTTGCGTCGGGGCAGCGCGGTGGCCCCCGTCGCGGCGCCCGCGATCACTGGAGGAATCGACGCCGCGTGCGGCAGCAGCACCACGGCACCGGCCGCCACCGCACCCATCAGCGCCAGCACGAGCAGCATCAGAGAAGACGACGCCCAGCTGCCGAGCATCCGCCCCTTTCCGGAGAACTCGCGCGCCAGCCCCACCCACGCGATGGCCGCGCTCACGGCAGCAGGTAGCACGTAGTCAGCCAGCCAGGTGTGGTGAAGCCAACTCATCGACGGCGCCCCCAAGACGTTCCACGGACAGACCGGACCGCCTTCAGCGTGCGGATTCCAGGAAGCCTCCCTCTCGGCACATGGCACACCAGCGCTCAGCCCTCTCGCCGCCCACCTGTCCTCGAGTGCTGCCGCGAGTGGAGTCGATAATGACAGCCAACGTGACACCACGCCGTCACTTTCAGCGACAATGGGCCAGCGTGTCCGGCCCATCCAGAAATCCGCTTGTCACGTCAGTAGCTGTTTTCCTTCTCATCTTGAGCGGTGGCCGTCGAACGGGAGTCTCGATCGTGATCGCGACAGGCGCTCTGGCTTGTTCGATCCGGGGAGGTCCGGCGAAGGACTGGCCGGCGAGGGCGGTCATCCCCGTCGGTGCCTGCGAAACGTCGGCCTTGGCCGTGGCCGGCGCCGCCTCCCTTCTCGCCTTCGTCCTCGACGTGTCACTCCCCCGCCGCCGATCAGCCCGCACTGCTGCCGTGGAGGAGGACGCCCGAACCGGCCGCGGGCCGCACACGCGAGTAGTCGACGGCAACCGTCGTACCGCCTCTCTGTGTGCCGGGAGGCGCAGTCGAGCCCGGACCGCCGGTGAGGAGTGGCCGGGGTCGCAGGCGAGGTCGTCGGAGAGTGTCCGCCGGACAGGGAGATCTACGCGCTCCGGTCGGCCTGCTGGGGACCTCCCCGGTACGGCACCGCCGTCCTCGCCGTAGCAGTCCTCGGACTTCTCGCGCAGCACCGCTCAGGCGGACGCGGCGGTCGTGCCTGAGCGGCGGCGGTGTACCGCGATCGCGCCTCCCGAGGCGAGGGTCAGGCCTCCCGCCGCCGGCCACCGTGACGTGCTGCTTGGTGGTCTGCTGCCCAGGATGGCTGACCGCGGTCAGCGTGTAGCGACCCGCGGGCACGTCGTCACGGACACGCGTCTGGCCCGCATGGACCGTGCCGCCGTCGTCGCATTTGCACCTCGGATGGTCCGCACTGCCGTCGTGATGGTCAAAGGGCCGTTGAAGACGGGCGAGGTGACCGTCAGCGAGCCCTCGTCTGGTACGGCCTGCAGATCGGTGATACCACCCGGACCTCGCTGCCGGGCCGTACAGAGGCGGATGGGTCGCTGCCGGGAAACGCGTCCGCCGGACTTATGCCGAACCGGCTGATCTCCGCCGAACCCTTGGCCGCGACCTTCAGTCGCGCTGTGGCGACGATACGGCCGTGACGGGTCGCGGCGACCGGATGACTGCCGGCGCGCAGATCCGAGCGGACGCGGGGTTCTTCCCCCGCCTTGTCGACCTGCGCCGACTGAGACGACCCTTTCGACACGGGAGTCAGGCTGACCGGCTCCTGCAGAGCCGGGGAGGCGACCTTGACCATGTCCCAACCCGGCGGCAGCCCCTGGATGCTGAACCAGAGCGTGCCGCCTGCCTCCAGGGTCCTGCCTTGAGGTACGAAGTACTCCAGGCGGAACAATGAGGCCCGCACCGAGGACGAACATCCGCCCCAGGCGCCGTACACAGTCCGACGCAAGGCGCTGGCGCTGAACTGCGCCCCCGCCCAGCACGGTCGCCGGGGCAGTGGTCCAGCAGGTCCCGGCCGGGGCGTCAGGACACGTGCCGGCGCGCTGACGGAGCTTTCAGGAGCCGCCCAGGACGTCGCCTGTCAGACACACCGTGTAATCGACCCCGTATGCCTCGGCCTGGCGTGCCATGGCGGTGGCGTACTCGGTACGGGCCTGGCGGTCTTCGTCCGTGACGGGCGGATGTACGGGGTCGGTGGGCGGGGCGGGCCACAGCTGGATCAGGTGGCGCTCGCCGCGGTCCCCGATGCCGGGCTCGTAGTCATCTGCACGGCAGTACATCCGCATCCTCACCCACTGTTCGGCATCAGGTGAGGGAGGCATCCGGAGGGCGGGGGCATCCTCGGGCCATGTGTCCGTGACGTCGCCCGGGGCGAGGAGCTCCAGGTGGGCGGGCTCACCGTCGCACAGCAGGCTGACCTCTTCAGCGGGCTCCCACTGGTTACCGGCTTCCGGTTCGGGGCGGCCGTCATGAACCTGGACCGTCACCTGCAGGGAGCCTGTGTCGGTGGTCGTCATCACCACGACGCTGAATTCGTCTACGGGTCCGCAGCGCCAGCCGAACGGCATCTGGGCCGGGTAGCCGTCGTGCTCGGCGAACCCGAAGATGTAGCCGTCTTCACCGAGGTCGACGGTGAAGGCCGACTCGTACACCAGCATGGATGGCTCCCTTCTCTGCACAGGTGGTGTTCCAGGTCAGACGATCACGTAGAAGGGGTTGTGATCCATGACGTGGAACTGGCAGCACCAGGTGTGATGATGGCACCGCCCTGGCTGATGTTCTCCTGCTCGGTCACCCAGGTGATCGTGCGCTGTTCGCCGGCAAGTGCGTGCTGCCCTCGTGGGAGCGAGGCGAACGGGTGCTCATCGCACGAGGTCCGTCCCACGCACCGCATGCCCGACGGCACCTTCTACGAACGGGTTATACGCCTGTTCGGCAGAGCGCATACAGAACGGCTGTGGTGTGCGTCGTGGTCCGGCAGGGCGTCTCAGCGGCGAGCGCGCGGCCGGCAGCGAGCAGTAAGTCCGCCGCGTCGCGCACCGTGCAGCATGCCTGGAACTCGCCTGCGATGCCGAGTTGCTTCGCCAGGCGACGGACCTCTTCCTCGTGCACGACGAGCTGACGGCGGAGGTTTGCGTTATCGAGAGGCGGCGAACTCTCTGTGTCCATCCGACCACGGTAGCGATCCGCCTTCGCTGACTGTGCCGGTTTCTAGATATATCTGCGCGGAGGTTTTTGGTACGCCGAAGGAATATGACACGGGCCTGGTTGCTCGATGTGGGTGCGCGCATGACCACCACCGCAGCGGCCTGTCAAGCAGACCGCGTTGAACGCTTATGGTTCCCTGGTCGCCCCCCACCGGTCCAGCCCAAGGTCGTGGTTCGAAGCGCCCCCCGCGCATGCTGAGAGCTGTTGGCCGTCGCAGGCGTGCAGCGCTTCCCGCGTGATCGCCATTTGGTCAGCCGGTGTCGGACAGTTCTCCCGCGTAGCCGCCCTCGTCCGACTGCTGCCGCGCCTTGAGGGCGTTCAGTTCTCGCACCTTAGTCAGCCACGTCCATGGCTGGACCTCATCGAGGGTGAGACCGGGGCAGGCCAGGCGATGCGGAATGCGGCAGCGCGCGCCGGCAAACGGCTCGTCCAGGACGGCGTTCCAGGCTCTCCCGCTGCTGCTGTCGATGTACCAACGGTGTCCGCCAGGGACGAGGTGGCCAGGCAGGATGAGGCGGGGCTCGAGCAGGACATGCCGCCGGGTGTAGGTGAGACGGCGCTCCCCGGGCAGCCCGCAGTTCGGGCACAACGGCGGGGCGGGAGGCTCGGGGCCGGTAGCGCCATCGACCATCGCCTGTGCCAGATCCGCTTTCTCCCAGGGCTGGGGAGTCCCCGTCGGCGGCTGCCGGTGCCCGTCCGGACCCGGCCCCGGTAACGGGATGATGCTGTCGTATGCCCCCATGCTGTCGAGGGTGCGGGCGGACACGAGACTGGGGGTAGGGCACGATTCGGGCAAAGCGGCGGCAGACGCGTGGGGCTCACAGTCACGTACGGCGGCTACGGAAGCATGGGGAGCACCCATGGGCTCTGCCGCAGCGGCCAAGACCCAATGGCTGAGCGCCCAACAGGTAGGTGTTGGCGGATCGTTGAGGGGCAGCCTGGCGAGGACACCGTGCTCGTTCCGAAGGTTGACGGCGGATCGCCGTGGTCGAACGGGGCTGGTGCCATCGAGCGGGCTCGATCGACCGCGCTGGAACTGAACGGCGACGTACAGGTCTCCGGGCGTGCCGCGATGCTTCCCCCGGGACCGCCGACCCCTCCCAACCGGACCCGACGGCCGTCCGGGCCGCCGTGACCGGCGCTCGGCCATCCCTTCCGGTTTGTTCGTCCCGCGTGCCCCTGGGCACGCGGGACGGACAGCGCAGCGGCACTACTTGCTCATCGCGAAACGCATCAGGGCATGCTCGTCGCCCTGCTTGATCTTCCCGGTCACATTGATCACTTCGAGCTTCCAGGTCTCGCCCACGCGCATGGCCTTGGCCACGGCGCAGCCGTTGTCCTGGGTGAGAAGGCTGGGCCAGATGTCGGCGACCTGCTGGGAGCTTCCGCCGGTGGCGTCGTACACCTTGAAGCTGATGTTGCGCGCCTTCTGAAAGGAACTGCCCCTCTTGAAGGCAGCAGCGACGAACACGATCGAGGTGATGTTGCCGGGGATGCGGGCGAACTCGACCGTCACCGTCTCATCATCCCCATCCCCGCGGCCGGTCTGATTGTCCCCACTGTGCACCAGGGAGCCGTTGCCCATGGGATCAAGAGAATCCAGGCCGGCCAGGCGCACCGGGTCCGAACCCTGCATGGCGATGGCGATCAGGTCCAGGTCGGTGCCGGCCTTGCGGCGGAGCACGCCCATGACTCCGCCACTGGCGCCCCCGGTGGGATCCCAGGACACCCCGATCGACAGGTGGGCGACTCCGTCCAGATCGGCCGGGCCGTCGTCCTTGGTCAGCGTGATCATGCGTGATTCATCCTCTTGGTGAAGGAACTGCGACACGGTGAGTGTGCTGGGAGCTTGCGGGGCTCCGCCCAACGGGTCAAGAAGTTTCTGCGCTTCGGGAGGCAGTGTGCGTTCGTATGGCCAGGTGGGGGTAGGAAGGCAGACAGTGATTCCGCTCAGCAGGCGGCAAGTCGTCTTGAGGCTCTGAGTCTGTCACGCGTGTCGAGGAAGCGATCGCTCGCAACCCTGGCCAACCCGTCAGACGGCAGCGTCTCGCTGACGGATGCGATACGGAGAGCACGTTGGTCGGCATGGTCCGGCATCGGCCGGGCGGGAGACGGGCTCGAGCGCGAGCAGCGGTCCCAGCCGTTGGGCGATACCGCACACGGCGGAGGAGGAGACGCCGAACAGCGGCCCCAGCTGCTGCCGCATGGTCAGGTTCGTGCGGTGGCACACCGCGACCGTCGGCACTCGCCCGCCCGGCGACAGCGACCCAACTGCCTCACCCGCAGCCCGGTGAACGTCTCCACCCACCCCCGTTCAGCCCTCAACGCCCGCCACATACCGGGGAGATGCCCAGCCGGCTTCGTAGGTGACAACGAAGAACGTCTGTCGCGAGTTTCGGCAGCATAAGGTGATCAACGGGTTGCGGAATGTTTGCGTGCATCGGTTGCACCCACCTCGGCGCGGTGTGTCGGCGGGCTCAGGAATGATGATGCTGTTCAAGGCCGACGGAGAGGGGCTGTGGTGGAAGAGGAGCTGGGCGAGCTGATTCATCTGGCCGACCCTCCTGGGACGAGCGGTCACGTTGTCTCTCTGCGGGTGCTGGAGCGGCCAACGCCGGGCAGGGACTTTCTGGACTGCGAGTTCGTCGTGCAGACCGAGACCGTCACGGGCAGCTTCCCCGTCTATGTCACATCCGATGACCTCGATGACTGGGAGGAGGCCCTGGGGGCGCTCGCCGGGAATCGGTTCGTGTCGTGGCTGAACTCGGGACGGACGGTTCAGCTCAAGATCAAGCCGCTGCGCCCTGGTGTGATCGGGGTATCAGTCCATGACGGCCCGTCGTCGCAGGTGACGGTCAGCTTGCCTCTCTACCCGGCTGCCGGCTGGATCGATGATCAGCGTGCGCGTCTTGAGAAGGTGCGGCGAGCCTTTGCTGGATGACCGTCCAGGTGCGGAGTTGCCCGGCGCGTTTGTCAGCTCTCCTCACGGCGGGCGGCGACGCAGGGCGCGGACCCTCTGGTCCGAGACGTCAACGGCGTCGCCAGGGCACGCTCAACGCGGGCCCGGACGCAAAGGCGGTCACGGATTCGCCGAACGCCAGTCGTTCCGGTTCCCGGACAGAGGCCGGCCGATCGAGATGACGAGTCTGGTCTCCGCACTGACCGGCACTTGCCCGTTGATGGAGTACCTGCAGTAGTACTCGGTCCCACAGCGGCAGCGACCGTGGACGTCCAGGTGGGGTCGGATCCGGTGTGTGCCCGCCTGCCCGGTGAACGGCCTGCCCGAGCCGTGGGAACCGGCGCGGCCGAAGCCCGGTGAGCACTTCAACGAGGTCGCGAGGTCCCGGGCCTGCTTGCCGAGGACTCGGCCCCGGCCCTCTGGGCGTGGCTGAAAACATACGGGTGTTCTCGCTCGGCGTGGCCTTGTCCGGGCGTGGTGTGCACCAGCGATCGGACCGCATGCCGATCAGCAGCTTGGCTTATATCGTGAAATGAAGTGGTCAATCTTCCCAAAGCTGTCGAATCGGCTCACCGGGTCTGCGCCGCGTGTGGGGCTGGAGCCGTGTGCGACCCGTCCCAAGGAGGACGCGATGACGGACGTGGCGAGCAGCCGGGACGTGGGTGAGCGGCCTGCGGCCCCGGAGCGGGTCGTGACACTCACAGTGAACGGACGGTCGTACGCCCTGCGCATGGACACGCGGGTGACCTTGCTGGACGCCCTGCGTGACCGGCTGGGCCTGGTGGGCACGAAGAAGGGTTGTGACCAGGGCGCCTGCGGCGCATGCACCGTCCATCTGGACGGCCGGAGGGTGCTGGCCTGCCTGACCCTGGCGGCGCAGGCGGAGGGCCGGGCGATCACCACCATCGAGGGCATCGCCGACGCCGACGGTCCGCACCCGGTGCAGCAGGCGTTCATGGAGCACGACGCCTTCCAGTGCGGCTTCTGTACGCCGGGGCAGATCATGTCCGCGGTGGCGCTCATGGCCGAAGGCCGGGCCGGCTCGGACGAGGAGATCCGGGAGTTCATGAGCGGAAATCTGTGCCGGTGCGGCGCCTATCCCAACATCGTGGCGGCGGTACGCGACGCGGCCTCCCGAGGAGGTCACGATGCGCGCCTTTGACTACGTCCGGGCCACCGACACCCGCGAGGCGGTGCGGTTGCTGGCGGAGGACCCGGAGGCGTCCTGCCTCGCGGGCGGCACGACACAGCTCGACCTGATGAAGGACGGGGTTCTGGAGCCGCCGCGGCTGATCGACATCACCCGGCTCCCGCTGCACGGCATCGAACGACGCGGCGAGGCCCTCCACGTGGGGGCCCTGGCCACCATGGAGGAACTGGCCGCCGACGCCACGGTGACCGAGCGCCTGCCCATGGTGCGCGAGGCCCTCCTGCTGGGCGCGTCGGTGCAGCTGCGCAACATGGCCACGATCGGCGGCAACCTGCTGCAGCGCACTCGCTGCCGCTACTTCCGGGACCCCACGGTCGGCGCGTGCAACAAACGCACGCCGGGTTCCGGCTGCGCCGCCGTGCAGGGCGCGGCACGTATGCACGCCGTGCTCGGCGCGAGCGAGCGGTGTATCGCGCTGCACGCCTCCGACCTGGCCGTCACCCTGGTGGCGCTCGACGCGGTGGTGCACATCCAGGGGCTGTCTCAGGCCCGTGCCGTGCCGCTGACCGAGTTCTACCTGACGGCCGACGACAGCCCCCAGCGCGAGAACGTCCTGGAGCACGCCGAACTGATCACCGAGGTCGAGATCCCGCTCCCGCCGCCGGCTGCCCGGTCGGGCTACCTCAAGGTCCGCGACCGGGCATCGTACGAGTTCGCCCTCGCCTCCGCCGCCGTGCTGCTCGTCGTGGAGGACGGCACGATCCACCAGGCCCGGGTCGGCCTGGGCGGCGTGGGGACGAAACCCTGGCGCGCCTACGAGGCCGAGCACGTGCTGACCGGCGCGTCCGCCACGACGGCCACGTTCCAGGACGCGGCCGAGGCGACCATGCGTGACTCCTGGACCGTCCCCGGAACGGCGTTCAAGGTGCCGCTCGCCCGGCGCACTCTGGTGCGCGCGCTGCAGACCGTCTCAGGAGTGACCGCATGAGCACCGTCGAAAGCAGGCCGCGGGTCGGTGCCGGCGTCAACCGGGTCGACGGCCCGCGCAAGGTCACCGGCACCGCCCCGTACCCGATGGACTTCAGCGTCCCCGGCCAGGCCTACGGTGCCCTGGTGCAGAGCACCGTCGCCGCGGGTCGGATCGTCCGTATGCACACCGACACGGCCGAAGGCGCTCCCGGTGTGATCACCGTCCTCACCCACGAGAACGCCCCGAAGGTCGGGAAGGGTCCCACGACGGTCCTCGGGGCGTCGCCTCCCGCACCGCTGCGCAACAACCGGATCCTCCACCACGGGCAGCACATCGCCTTCGTGGTGGCCGAGACCCCGGAGCAGGCCACGGCCGCGGCGCGGCTGGTGCGGGCCGACTACGAGACCGCGGAGCCGCTGCTGGACCTCCATGACCCGCGGGCCGAACAGCTCGTCGACCCCTGGGGAACGGACACCTCGCGCGGCGACACCGCGCGAGCGCTGGCAGCCGCCGAGGTGACCCTCCGGGCCACCTACACCACGGCGGACAACACCAACAACCCGCTCGGCCTGTTCGCCACCCTGGCCGCGTGGGAGGGCGACACCCTCACCGTCCACGACACCAGCCAGTGGCCTTCGATGGTGCGCACCACCCTCGCCATGGTCTTCGGTATCCCCGAGAGCTCGGTACGGGTCCTGGTGCCCTACGTCGGCGGAGGCTTCGGCGCCGGGCTGCGCGCGTGGCCGCACGTGGTGCTCACCGCCATGGCCGCCCGGATGATCAAGCGACCCGTCAAGCTGGTGCTGACCCGGCCGCAGATGTTCACCTCCATCGGGCACCGGCCCAGCGGGGTGCAGTGGCTGAGTGTCGGTGCCACCCGCGACGGCGAACTGGTCGCCCTGGACCACCGCAGCCTCAGCTCCCTGAGCATGGAGGAGTCGGACTACGAGCCGTTCGCGTCGGGAACCGCCTTCGCCTACCGGTGCCCCAACGTGATCACGCAGGACCGCCAGGCCCGTCTCAACATCGCCGTGCCGACATCGATGCGCGCCCCGGCCGAGGCGCAGGGCAACTTCGCGCTGGAGTCCGCGCTCGACGAGCTGGCCGGTGAACTGCGCATGGACCCGCTGGAGTTGCGGCTGCGCAACCACACCGACGTCGACCCCCGCAACGGGCTGCCCTGGTCCGGCAAGGCGCTCCTGGAGTGCTACGAGGTCGGCGCGCGACGCTTCGGCTGGTCCGACCGGAATCCCGAGCCGCGCTCCATGCGTGACGGCAACTGGCTCGTCGGCTACGGCATGGCGAGCGCGTGGTTCCCCTATTTCGCACAGCCCTGCGCGGCGCAGGCCACCGTCAACAGGGACGGCAGCGCGCTGGTGCGCAGCGCGGCGACCGACATCGGAACCGGAACCTACACCGTCATGGCCCAACTGGCCGCCGAGGAGCTCGGCCTGCCCCTGGACCGGGTCCGCTTCGACCTGGGCGACTCCGACATGCCCAACTCGATGATGGCGGGCGGCTCGGGCCTCACCGGCGCGCTGGGCAACGCGGTGCACGACGCCTGCCGGCGACTGGTGCGCACGTTCGCCGAACTCGCGCGCGGCGACAGCGACTCGCCCCTGCTGGGCATCTCCCCGGACGACGTGGAGTGCACCGACGGGAGGGTTCACCCCGCGGGCCGCCCGGGCCTCGGGGAGTCGTACGCCGACATTCTCGCCCGGCACGGGCTTTCCGAGCTCACGGCGAACGGCAACAGCACGCCGCCGGTCCCCACCGAGCTGGGCATGTCCCTCGCCGGCGCGTACGGCGCGAAGTTCGTGGAAGTCCGGGTCGACGCGGACCTCGGCCTCATCCGGGTCGTGCGGGTGGTGTCCGTGATCGACGGTGGCCGCATCCTCAATGAGAAGACGGCGAGGAGCCAGATCATCGGAGGCACGGTCGGCGGCATAGGCATGGCCTTGTTCGAGGACACGGTCACCGACCCGCGCACCGGGCGGATCGCCAACGGCACGTTCGCCGACTACCTGGTCGCGGTCAACGCCGATGTCCCGGAACTGGACGTGGTCTTCATCGGTGAGCCCGATCGCGGGACGGCCACCGGCACCAAGGGCGTCGGCGAGGTCGGCCTGGTCGGCATCGCGCCCGCGATCGCCAACGCCGTGTACCACGCCACCGGCAAGCGCATCCGCGAGCTGCCGATCACACTGGACGCTGTCCTCTGAGCGGCATCGTGACCGTGGTCGTGGCGTGTGCACTGATCGAACTCATGGTGCGCCGGTTCACAGACCACGATCCGCAGCGTCCGGCGGTGACATTCACCGAACAGATCGAAGCGCTGGGCGGATTACCGGAGTTGGGGCGCCCGGTCGATGGGTTGGCGCGCCGGGAGGCCGAACCGCTGGACACCTGGCTGAGCGGCCACCGCGAAGCGGTGGAGACGACACGTCGGCGCCCAACACGAGTGCATCCGTAAGGCGTTCACGACGGCCCCAATCGGCCGCCAGCCGGGGGGGACCACTCGACCGTACGGCGCGTCGCCCACCCATGACCCGTCGATGAACACGCCAAGACAACCACGCCTGACCGGCGGTCCGCGCCGTCGCGGCGGCGCGGACCCCCTACGGATGCGGACCGGCGCGATACCTCAGCGGGCTTCAGCGCCCTGCGGCCGCGGGTGCTGGTCGGCGGACGGCACAGTGAGTCGCTGCCCTGGGTAGATCACATCCGGGTCGGGGCCGATGACCTTCCGGTTGGCGTCGTACAGCCGCTGCCAGCCGCCGAAGACGGCGGCCTGCCGCGCGACGCTGGACAGGGTGTCGCCGACGTGCACCGTGTACGACGTGCCGGGGCGTCGGTCGGTGCCGCCGTGCGGGCGGGACTCGGGCACGGTGTGTCGTGGACCGGCGGGACGCGCCACTGGCTCGCTCTGCCCGCCGCCCCGCCCGAGGTGCGCCCGCACAGAGCAGACCGGCCATGCTCCCGGCCCCTGCCGGGCGAGGACCGCTTCGGCCACGGTGATCTGCTCGGCTCGGCTCGCCAGATCGGCTCGCGGAGCGTACGCGGTGCCGCCGTACGCCACCCACGTCGGCTGAGTGAACTGCAGCCCGCCGTAGTTGCCGTTGCCGGTGTTGCTGCTCCAGTTGGCACCGCTCTCGCAGTCGGCGACCCGGTCCCAGGTGGTGCCGGATGCCGCTTCGCCGGCGCCCGGGGCGAGTAGTGGCAGGACGACACCGAAGCTGCCGACGGCGAGAGCGGTGCGGAGCGACGACAGGAGCCGTGGGGACATGGTGCGGCGGTGCCGCGGCCGTGCGGTCATGGCCTTCCTCTCCACTGCGGATCCCGCCCACCGGTGGGCCCGGTGGGCTGAAGGCAGTACGGCAGTCCCGCCCGACCGCTCACAAGGCGTGAGGGGTTCACGGATGGTCATGCGCTGCTGTGCGCCACCTTGAGCGCCGATGACGATCCGTCAGTTCGCTGGGGGTGCCGGCACGCAAGTGGGCATGGGCGCACGGAAGTTCAACCGGTGTGGCTCGGGACGGCGTTGCACTTCGACGAGAAGCGGCAGGCGCAGCGCACATCCGTGGCCTGGATGGGAGCGCATCGTTCTCGTGCTGCGGTCGCGACAGCGCCGTGCCGTACCCGGCACCGCGCCAGTGGGCCAGGAGGCGCACACGACCGCCCGCCGCGCGATGATCCGCGTCTTGGGCAGGACCAGGGGTTGGGCTAGAGGGGGCCGATCCGCCGGAAAGGCGTCCGCCCCGCACCTCGGCCGGATGCCTTCCCCGGGCCGTGGCTACGGCCACCGCAGGCAACGGCGCGTGGCCCGGCGGGACGTGGGCACGCTGCGGAGGCGGCGGAGGTCTTCGTGGCGCACATGTCGGACGAGCGTCTATGCGTCCGATGTCTCTGTATCGCCGGGTCGGCTGCTGGGCGGCCTTCCGCACACCGCCGTACGACGGTCTCCGGCAGGCGCCCGCGGAAAAATCCCTGCCCGGCCCTGGCGCATGACGTACGCTGGGTACACCGACGCGGGGTGGAGCAGCTCGGTAGCTCGCTGGGCTCATAACCCAGAGGTCGCGTGGTTCAAATCCCGCCCCCGCTACGAACATCCGGCCCCCTCCCCTCTCAGTGGAGGGGGCCGGAGCGGTGTGCGGCGCCGGCCGGTGAACCGCTGGAGCGACCGCCACTGCTTGAGCTCGACGGTTGCGTGCTCGGCGCGGATCCGCGTCGAGGGCTGACGGCCCCGCTGCTCGCACCGTGCGTGGTGCTCGCCCACGCGGCGTCCGCCTTGGCTTCTTCGGCCGGGCGTTCACCCGCCCGGGGAACTCGTTGGCCAGGCCTCGGTAGCCCTCATCGGTCTCTGCCCTCACCTTGGGGTGCCGGCGGAACTGCTCGGCGATGCCCTGCGCGGGGTCGGCGGACCTGCACCTCGGTGCCGTCGAGCCGCAACCTGACGCCCCGGCGCCGAGCGTAGGCGCACCGGTCCTCCAGCGTGCGCAGCCTCAGTCCGGGGCGGGCGGGCACCGCGAAGCCGCGGAGCGGCCGGCAGCGGTCGGACTTCGCGGGTCGTCCCGCAGACGGTGGAGCACGGCCACCGCGTACAGCTGGGCCGGCGCCGCGTGCGGCAGGCAAAGCCGCAAGTGCACCAACGTGACCAGCAGCCGGTCGGTGAACACCACGCCGGTGCAGCCCCGGACCCGGGCGGACCGGACGGCCTACTTCCGCATGCCTGCCGGTCGCGAAGACACCAAAGTGGGACACAACAGGCCTGTTGGAAGGGAGCGTCCGCCCGTGGGGATCCCGAGCCCGTTTCGCTTCCTGAGGACAGGCGCAGACACGGGGCAGTGCCGGCCGAGGCGCCCCCGACTGCGTACCACCGCGGTCACGGTCGCGCTCGTGGCGGCAGCGGCCGGCTGTCCCGCCTCCCGCCCATCGGACCGCACCGGGAGTCCCCAGGTGACGGGGGACCGGCACCTGGCATCTGCTGTGACCAGGGTGAACCACGCCTACCAAATACCGGATCCGCTGCCGGCCGCGGAACCGGGCACACTGATTGCGGCTACCGACCATGGCCCTGATGCGCGGCTGGAGAACGCGCGGCGCTGGACGGTGCTGTACCACTCGACCAACGCACGCGGCGCGAACGTCGCCGTCAGCGGCACCGTACTGCTTCCGTCGGGCAGTGCTCCGCAGGGAGGCCGGCCGGTGGTGTCCTGGGCACATGGAACGACCGGCGTGGCCGACGCCTGTGCACCCTCGCAGTCTGCGAACCTGGGCTCGGAGGCCTTCGCTCAGGAGCTGCGCGCGTTCCTCCGCGCCGGGTACGCGGTCACTGCCTCGGACTACCCCGGACTGGGCACCCCGGGCCCGCACACCTATCTGGTCGGCGCGGACGAGGGCAACGCCGTGGCCGACATCGTCACCGCGGCTCGCCGGCTGGTGCCCAGCCTGGCGCCGGTGTGGTTCGCAGTCGGGCACTCACAAGGGGGCCAGGCCGCGCTGTTCGCCACCCACACCCAGCGCCGCACGGGCGGCCAGCGCCTCGGCGCGGCGGTGGCCGTCGCCCCAGCCAGCCACCTGGAGGCGATGCTCGCGGGGGTGAAAGCCTCCCATGTGCCCAGTGAGCTGTCCTTCGCCTTCTACTCGCTCGTCGGCCTGTCCGCCACCGAGCCCGGCGGCCCTGCGGCGGATCTGCGTTCGCTGCTGGGGCCTTCGGCAGCGGCTACGGCCTCCCGGGTCATCGCCGACTGCGTGACGCACAGCCATCCCGTGCTCAAGGGGGTGAACACCGAGCTGATGCTGCCGCTGAACGGGGATCAGCTGCGGCGCATGGGCGAGCGGATGGGCGCCTACGGCGATCCGGACCGCTCCGCCATCACCGTACCCACACTGGTCATCCAGGGTGGCGCCGACGAGGATGTGCCGCCTGCCTGGACCGACGAGGTCGTGGCGCGCCTGCGTCGCCTGGGCTCCCCCTCACTGGTCTACCGCGCCTACCCCGGCGCGGGCCACGATCAGGTCCTCGGCCAGTCCGTCTGCGATCTGCTGGCCTTCCTCCATGCCCACGGCGGAACCCGCCCCGGTGCCTGCACACCGCCCCCGAGCACCGACGGTTGAACCGGTCGGGCAGGCCCGCGGCCCCGTCTCGAGTGCGAGGACGCGCTCCGACCACGCTCGCGTCACCCTGCGCCGTGAAGGCGCGCTCATGGACCTCCAGCGGGGGTGGGCGGGCCGCCGCGATGTCGTTCACCGACGACGTCAGGGCTGGTCAGGGGGCTGCCACGGCAGTTCGCCGAGACGCGGCTCGGGTACGGCAGCCGCCGTCCCGGTCCGCGGTGATCAGCATTCGGGTGGCGTACAGGCCGCCGTGCGACCCGCCGCCTGCCACCGGCGGCGGAGCGATGCCATGGCGAAGGCTGTCGTGCCGTGCTCGCACGCCACGTCGACCGGCCGGTATGCGCGGCGAGGTCGCGGATCGCGAGGGTGGTCCTCCGGCGCGGCCCGGGTTGCGCCACCGGGGTCGGTCTGACGCCCCTCTGGCAGCAGCGGGGACATGTGTCAGAGTGGAGGCATCGGAACGACGCGGTCAGCGCGCGGACGAGACAGGAGAGAGGGCGCCTGTCATGTCCACATATTTCCGTCCTCGCAGCGCGGCGACGGCACACTCGATCTCCGTCGACCGGCGGAGCGAGGAGTACGCGGACCTGTTCGGGCAGGCCCCGGTGATCTTTGCTGCGCTCAATGGCCCGAAGCATCTCCTCGAAGCCGCGAACTCGGCATTCTTCGAGACCCTCGGGTGCGACCACGAGCGCCTCGGCGAGCCGGTCGGAGAGGTGATTCCGGAACTGGCTCCGCAGGGCGTCCTCGACCGGCTCGATGCGGTCTATCGCACCGGCGTGGCATACAGGGCCAGGGACGGGCGGCTTCTGCTGGGCAGGCCGGGCATACAGCGGGAAGGATTCTTCGACTTCACCTACGAGCCCCGCCGGGACGTCGCCGGCCGGATCGACGGGGTCGTGGTGATCGCGGTCGAGACCACCCCGTACCACCACGCGCATCTCCTGGCCGCCGAGCAGCGCGCGCTGCTGGAGCAGATCGCGCGTGACGCCCCGCTGGACAAGATCCTCCGTGGGATGGCCACGGCGATCGAGGAGCTCTCCCCGGACATGCTCGTCTCGGTACTGCTCGTCGATCCCGACGGACAGCGTCTGCGGCACGGCACCGGCCCGCGCCTGCCCGACTTCTACAACGAGGCGGTCGACGGGGCACCGATCGCGGAGGGCATCGGCTCGTGCGGCACGACCGCTTTCCGGCGGGAACCGGTGATCGTCACGGACATCGCCACCGATCCCCTGTGGAAGGACTACCGCGACCTGGCACTGCGGGCCGGGGTCGCGGCGTGCTGGTCCACACCCATCCAGGACGCGGACGGCCGACTGCTGGGCACGTTCGCGATGTACCACCGCGCGCCCAAGGCTCCGACGGACAAGGACGTGGCGCTCAGTGCCTCCTTCGCCCGCATAGCCGCGCTGGCCATCGAACGCCACACGGCGGTGGAGGCGAGCCGCGCCGCCAAGGAACGCGAGAAGGCCGCCCGGGAGGATCTGGCGTTCCTTCTGGAGGCCAGCACCGCCATCACCGGCGAGACACACTATTCGGACAGCCTCCAGCGCATGGCCCGGCTGACCGTTCCGGCCCTGGCGCCGCTGTGTGCCGTCCACGTATCCGAGTGCGGCCAGACCCAGCGCATCGCCATCGCCGCGTCGACCCGGGAGGGGGAGAAGCTCCTCTCCTCCCCCGCGCTGTGTGACGAGGTGAACGCCGCTGTCGCCCGCGTGCTTGCCTCCGGCGCCACCGAGTCCGCCCACGCGAGCGGCCTGCGCGCGCAGCTCGGCGT
Organism: Streptomyces sp. NPDC001153; assembly: GCF_053598315.1. NCBI lineage: Bacteria > Bacillati > Actinomycetota > Actinomycetes > Kitasatosporales > Streptomycetaceae > Streptomyces > Streptomyces sp. NPDC001153. Next base: position 48,111 of record NZ_JBSFJZ010000045.1, on the reverse strand, counting down.
CAAGGACTACGTGTGCGTGCCGCTGGCCACGAGGGGCCGTACCTTCGGAGCGCTGACCCTCCTGGCCACCGGCCTGCCCCTGGACGAACACAAGGTCGCCCTGGCCCAGGAACTCGCCCGCCGGGCCGCTTCGAGTGCCGACAACGCCCATCAGTTCACTGACCGCGTCCGGCTCTCCCACGATCTTCAGGCAGGACTGTTGCCACCCGAGTTGCCCAGCATTCCCGGCGCCACCCTGGCGGCCTCGTACCATCCGGCGGGTGAGGGCCTTGAGGTCGGGGGCGACTTCTACGACGTCTTCCGGCTGCCCGCCGACCGCTGGGCACTCATGATCGGCGACGTCTCCGGACGCGGCGCGCTGGCAGCCACCACCACCGGCATGGTGCGCCACACCGCACGCGCCGCCGCCCGCCTCCTCGACGACCCTGCGGCCGTGGTCACCGCGATCAACGACGCGTTGACGGGCAACACCACCGATGACGACCAGTTCGTTTCGCTCGTCTACGGTGAGCTGCGGCACACCGCGTCACACCTCACGCTCGACCTGATCCGAGCGGGCCACGTACCGCCGCTCGTCCGCCGCGCCGACGGCACGGTCGTGGAGCACACGCAACCGGGCCTGCTGTTGGGTATCGGTCCTGATCCCGACTTCTGCCCGTGCCGCATCGACCTGCACCCCGGCGACAGCCTCGTCCTGGTCACCGACGGCATCACCGAGGCCCGTTCCCCCGACGGCGAGTTCTTCGGCGAGGAGCGCTTGTCCGACGCGCTCGTCGCCGTCCGGACCACGACGCCCACAGCCACGGCCGTCGTCGAGTCCATCACCACCGCGGTCACCGCGTTCGCGGGCCATGCCACCCTCGACGACCAGGCCGTACTGGTGATCACCGCCATCTGACGGTCCCGATGGCGCGGCATCCGTTCCGCCGCCCTCGCCCACCGCCGACAGTGGCCGCCCCAGCGGCACGGCACCATCCTCCCGCGCACGATCAGTGCGGCGATCTTGACCGCGCTGTTCACCAGCGGACCCGACAGGGCGAGTCACCCGGAAGGACCAACAAGCGTCACAACACTCGTACGGCGGACCTGGCGTGCCGTCGGTTGACGCTTCCGGAAGCCTAGGATCCGGCACCGGACGAAGGGGTGTCGTCCGCCCTGCCAGGCACGGGCGGGCTCACTTCACAACCGGAGGAGACGGGATCTTGCACCACGCCGGCAGAACCTGCTGGAGGCGCTTCGCCGCCGTCCTGATCCCCGGCATCGTGGCCTCCGCAGCCCTCGCCATCGCCATGGCACAGGGAGCCCTGGCCGCGTCCTTCTTCATCTCCGGCCAGCGATTCCAGGTGACCGTGGACACGCTCACCATGCGCGGCTTCAGCCTCTACAGCATGGTGGACGTGCCCAAGAAAGGCACCCCCGTGCCGGTCATGGTCATCGGCGCGCGACACGCCACGGCCAGCGGACTGTGCCAGTCCGTGGTGGTCGACCTCCCGGTACTGGGCCCACAGACATTGCGACTCACCGGCGGCAACGGACGACCGGCCGAGGCGACGGACCTGTTCATCGACGCGACATCCGAGTCCGCCGGACAGGCGAATTTCCGAGGGGTCGACACCGGTGTCGCGCAGGGGGCGATCACCAAGGGACCGATCAACCCGGGCGACAGGGACTCCCGGTTCTTCGACCCCAACGGTGTCGGGCAGCAGGCCACGTCGGTCACGCTGACCAACGTGCGCGTGACGGCGGTCGCGGTCTCGGCCGGCACGTTCAACGTTCCCGGCCTCGACGAACAGGTCAAGCAGGGCCGCCACGAATGCTTCTGACCCCGTTCGGAATGTTCTCGCCCATCCTGATCAGGACAGGACACGTGTTCCTCGACTTCCTCCGCAGCCCCGCGAAACTGCGCGTCACGGCCGCCGATGCCCGGCGCAGGTTCAGAACCTGGCGCGGTGAGCGTCCCTTCTGGGCCGGGATGTTCACCTTCAACGCAAGCCTGCCCATCCTGTATCTGCCATACGCTCACCTTGATCTCGGCGGAATGCCGCTGGCCTTGTCGACCACCTCGGGCGCCGGATCCCTGATCATCGGCGTTCTGCTCATGGCCCTGGGGCTCAGTCTCTGGTACCAGCAGCACCTTCGCGTATTCGCCGGCATCGCCACCCTGCTGCTCGCCCTCGCCTCCTTCCCCGTCGCGAACTTCGGCGGCTTCCTGCTCGGACTGATCTCCGCGCTGATCGGCGGCTCCCTGGCCTGCGCCTGGATCCCGCCCACCGCCGCCGAGCCGACGGCAACTGCGGGAACGACCGCGACTACGACGAACAACGACTCCTCTGCCGTTCCGGCGGCGGGAGAGCCGACGTGACCAGTGGCAACCGCTCCGGACAGGCCGCGGACGCACCGGTTCCCGAGCCCCGCCACCCGAGCCGCGCGGAGCCGCGCACCAGTCGCGTGAAAGGCCGAGTACAGCGCCCCATCGCCTGCACACTGGCCGCGGCAGCCGTCCCCCTGGCCCTGTGCCTCGCCACCCCCATGGCGACGAACACGCACCTCACCCCTGCCGACACGGCCGGATCCGAGACCCCGTCGAGCTTCGCGCCGACACCCACGGACGCCGGACCGACACACACGAGCGACACGCCGACACCCACGGACGCCGGACCGACACACACGAGCGACACGCCGACACCCACGGACGCCGGACCGACACAGACGAGCGACACGCCGACGCCGTCGAGCTCCGCGCGGGCATCCGTGAGCACCGCACGAGCAACCACGAGCGCGTCGCCGGCTCTCTCCGAGGCTCCACTGGATCGGCCGCCCGTCCGCCCCGCGAGCCCCGCCTGGGTACTGCGAACCGACAGTCTCGTACTCCGCGGCGCCGGCTTCGAAGGTGTGGTGACCGTACGCACCGCGGCGGGGCCCGTGCGGGTGCTGAAGTTCACGGCCAGATCGGTGACCGCCGTCGACCTCGACGTGACCGCGGGCCGTGGCCGCGCCGCGATGCGGCTGCGAGCCGGACCCAGGACCACGGCCACACTCAAACGTCAAGGCAGCAGAGGTGTGGTGACCCTCTATGTGCGCAAGGTGTCCGGCACGGTCACCGGCCTCGGCGGCGCCCCGCTCCCGGCCGACCGAACCGTCACCATCACCCCCGATGCCGTACCGAGCTGGCTGTCCCACCCGGCCGTTCCCGTTCGCACGTTCTCCTTCAACGACGCGACCGTTGCACAGATCGCCCAGTTCGGGGGCGACCTGTCCATCACTGGGGCGGGGTATCAAGCCACGGCCGGGTGACCGCCGACGAACAGCACAGGCCAGAAGTCCGCCGTCCGGCGGGCTGCAGCGGCACGACCCTCGTCGGCCGAGGGTCGTGCCGTTCCCATGACCGGGGCGTCCTGAGGAGGCAGAAGGAGCGTCAGGAGTGCCGGACCTCGGCAGCCCCCTTGGATCGAGAGCACCAAGCGCTCCGAGCCACGGTGTGCTCCGGCGCCTGCCGAAGCGGTCAGCCTCCGCGGGTGCCAGCACCGCAAGTCCGCCGCGTCGCGCGAGGCGGCGGACTTGATGCTGTTTCACCGCCGCAGGCAGGACATGCGTGAAGCCTGCCGCAGGGTCAGTTCCAGATGCCGGTGATGTCGGAGGCGTTGGCCGCGGCCCCGGCGTGGGTGGTCAGGCCGGCCAGGTCCTCGAGGGTGCGCAGCGTGTCGTAGTGGTTGTAGTGCGTCGAGGTCGAGCTGCCCGGTGCGACGTGCGCGCCGTAGAAGACGGTGGCGATGTGGTTGCTGTGCGAGCTGTCGTCCTCGTCGAAGGTGACGGCCAGGATGCTGTTGTGCGTCTGGGCCCAGGTGGCATACGAGCTGAGGTTGTTCTTCAGCCAGTTGTCGCCGGTCGCGATGGAGCAGTCGTGCATGTCGTTGCACAGGTTCGGAACGACGAACGAGACCTTGGGCAGGGTGGTGTAGTCCGTCGGGAACTGCGTGAAGGTGTGCGCGGTGTTCAGCGGGACGTTGCTGAAGGCGAACCACGGATTGTGCTTCCGGGCGTACTTGGTGGCGGAGTTGGTGCACACCGTGGAGCCCGCCGAGGGCAGGCCCTCGTTGTAGCTGCCCCAGGTCTTGCCTGCGGCGATGAGCTCGGAGCCGAGGTTCGCGGCGCTGCTGAACTGCGGGGTGTAGCAGTTGTCGTTGGTGATGCCCTGGTTGTTCCCGGAGAACAGGTCCAGGTAGTTCGGCTGGCTGGGGTGGGTGATGGCGAACGAGTTGGTGAGGTTGCCGCCGCCGGCCTTCAGCGTGTTGTTCAGGTACGGGGCGCTCGTGCTGCCGATGACCTGCTCGTAGGAGTGATTCTCGAACACCACCACGACCACGTGGTCGGGGGTGGGCAGCGCGGCGGCCTGCGCGGCCGGGCCAGCGGCCCAGACCCCGACCAGGGCGGCGGGGAGGGCGGCGACGAGGGAGAGAGCGCGGCGCGAGCGCTTGACGCGGGAGAGCATGGACACGGTGGACCTCCTTGGTGAGCGGTGAGGCGGGGGAGGTTCTCCACTGATCAGGCCCTTTCTGATCAGGCGGTACGAGCGTAGGGGCGCGTGTCGGGGCTTTCAGGCGACCGGTAGTGAAGACCCGTCAAACAGCCGCTGCCTGCCAATGGCCGTTGCACTCCTCGTATTCATCTGCCCGAGGGTTGCCTCCACGTCGGGCCTGGCCGGGACGCGTCCCGGAGTGGGAGAAGGAATCAGGCAAAGCATCGACCGCGTGCGGTCTCGGGGGGCCTTGTCCGGCCCGAGGCCGTCGTCCGACCGGCCGCAGGCAGTCGCCCGGAGTGCTCCCGCGTCCGGCTCGCGGGGCGAGGCGTGCGTGCCTGCGCTGCTCTTCGACCACCCTCGGGGCGGACCAGAGCGTGCCACCCGTGCGCGGCGGCACCGGCGTGGCCGGGGCACGAGGCGGGCCGCCAACAGCTCGGCCCGGGCGGGCCGTGGCCTCCGTGCCCTCTCAGCCGGCGTGGAGGATGCGAAAGCGATCGGGTTCCGCCGGATCTCGATCGACGACTTGGGTCGGCGCCCAAGCCCATTGCCAAACACTGATGCCCGCCGTGCGGGAGAACTGGATCTGCCCGCGGGTGCCTTCGACTGCAACACTCGACCAGGATTCGGCGGTGCGTGCCCGGTCCACACCGTGAGAACGCAGCACATCGGCGAGGACGGCGACCGTGTCGTAGCCCTCGAAGGCGACGAAGGAGGGCGGTTCGGCCAGCCGCTCGCGCAGGGCCGTCTCGACTCGGGCACCGAGTGGGCTGAGGTGCTCGGGCAGGTAGCGCAAGAACGGGATCGCGGCCCCGTCGTCGCCCAGCGACGTCGCCCATTCGGCGAACTCCGGTTGCCCGGCCGGAGCACCGATCATGATCTCGTCGAGGCGCCTGTCGCGGCGGACGGACTTGACGATCGACACCGCCGGCTCCGGGTGGCCGACCAGAAGAAGGAGGACTGTCGCGCGACTGCCGACGAGTTCGTCGCACACGGCTGTGGGGGCGAGCGCGCGCATGTCGAGTTCGATGACGGTGCCGCCGCGTGGAGCGAGGTAGTCCCGCAGAACGCGGGCCCCGGATGCCCAGTAGACACTCGGCTCGGTTGCCACGGCGATTCGGTTGTGGCCCGCCCCGAGGAGGAAGTCCGCGTAGATCTGCCAGCCGTGAGACTGGGCCGGGGCGAGGCGGGCGACCCATTCGGTCGGCTGTTCGGTGAGCGCGTCGAGAACCGCGGACGAGCAGAGGAACGGCAGGCCGAGCGCGTCGGCCCTGGCGGCAGCGGCGCGAGCGACGACGCTGTGATACTCGCCCGCCAAGGCAGCCACGCCCAGGCGAGCCAATTCGGCTACGGCCGCCGCGGCCCTCTGTGGGTCAGCCCCGGTGTCTCGGACCACCAGCTCGAGCGGCCTTCCGGCGATGCCGCCGACGTCATTGACGTCGCGAACGGCCAGCTCCAGTCCAGCGAGCAGGTGTCGGCCCGCGTCGACCCAGCCAGGCCGCGTCAAGGGAGCGAGAGCGCCGATCCGGACGGATGATCCGTCAGTCCGTTCCGGTCCGGGTGGAGATGGTGGCGTGTTCATGCGTTCTCGTCTCGCCTTGGCGGGGGCACCTGGGTGACCATGCCGGACATTGCATCCACCACCATCGCCGACAGGCAACCGATTATCTGTTCACTGAGCTGCCAGGCTTCACGCGGAGCCGGGCCTGCCGAGCGCCCATGCCGTCAGCCCATGGCTCGGCCGGCTGACCGCAGCCGTCTTCCTGACGAACGTGTGCTTTTCCTCTCCCTGACAGCCGGGCTCTGTGCCCGACGTGCCGGGCCCGGCCTCGGGCTCAGCGGCTCGGGTGCCGCTGGGCGAGGAGGGCGGCGATGTCGTCGTCGAGTTCACCGCCGCTGTAGTCGATCAGGTCGCGGTGGAGGTGGTGGAGGATCTGGTGGGGTGACTCGCCGCTCCACGAGCGGATGCGTTCGGCAAGGGGGTAGAAGGCGCCCGAGCGGTCGCGGGTCTCGGTGACCCCGTCGGTGTACAGCAGGAGCTTGTCCCCGGGGTGGAACGGGGCGAGATCGACGTGGTAGCCGTCGCCCATCAGCATGCCCAGGTTGAGCGGCGGCGAGGGAGCAGTGAGCTGCAGCTCCCGGACCTCGCCTTGGTGCAGCAGCAGCGGGGGCGGGTGGCCGCAGGTGACGATCCGGACCACCGGTTCATCGTCCGGGATCTCGGCAAGGAGAGCGGTGATGAAACGTTCAGCGACCTCCGAGCCCGGGACCCCCGGGAAGTGGGCAGCGTAGCGGCTCATGCTCGTCTCCAGGCGGCACGCGAGTTGGGGCAGGTCGGGCGCGTCGTGGGCGGCCTCGCGGAAGGCGCTGAGCAGCGTCGCGGCGGTCTGGATCGCGAGCAGTCCCTTGCCGCGTACGTCGCCGATGAGCAGCCGTACGCCGTGCGGGGTGTGGATCGCCTCGTACAGGTCGCCACCGATGCGGGCCTCCGCCGCGGCGGCCAGGTACAGGCTCTCGAGCGTGACGTGCCCTAGGTGTCGCGGTACCGGATGGAGCACCGCCAGCTGGGCGGTCTCGGCCACTGAGCGGACCTGGACCAGCTGATGGGCGCGTCGGCCGAGCAGGCGGTTGAAGAAGACGGCGAATGCCGCAATCGCTGCGAGCGTGGCCAGCTCGGAGTAGGCGGTCGCGTCCCGCAGCCCGTTGAAGTCCACCATCAAGCCGAGAAAGGTGGCGCACGCGCCCACTCCGATGAGCACCGTCCCCCACAGGGGCAGCAGCGCGGCGGCAGAAACCATGGCCGAGGCGAGGAAGGCGTCCGGCCTGACGTCGCGGGGTGTGGCGAGGCCGACGACCAGGCCGATGAACAGCAGCAGAGCAGGCAGGACGGGCAGCAGCCTGCCCCGCACACCAGCACTGTGCGTGACTCCGCGTTCCTCAGGAGACCTCGCCACTGTGCCGCTCCCCAAGGTCGTACAGGTCGAGCGGCAGCCCAGGTCCGGAAGCCGGGGCACCGATTCGGGTCATTTTATCGCTGTTCGCCTGTGACCTGGTAACACCGTGGTGACCGATGGTGACGCGCAGGTGCCGGGACGTCACCGTGCCGCTTGACGGCAAGATCGCGGGCTGGCGGCCTGGCGTTCCGGGCAGCTCAGGTCGTCGAAACCCGCCCAGGTCGCCCGCCCGCGGCTGCGGCTACTCCTGGGTCTCTGCCCGGCGTTCCTCCCCCGCGGGAAGGCCCTCCGGACGTCGGCCCGGCGGCTGCTGCGGCTCGGGGCGGGCGGGCGTGGGAGGCAACGGGCGGTCCACCGGGGCGTCGACGGTCACGGTCATCGGCTCGCCGTGATGCAGCAACGTCATCGGTTCGCCTTCCAGCAGGCGGTAGCGCGCATGGGACGGGCCGATGTCCACCTTCAGTCTGCGGCCGCACACCAGCACCGTGAAGGCCACCCGGGACAGCGCTTCGGGCAGGCGCGGTGCGAACGACAGCAGATCCGGCTTGCCCTCGTCGTCCAAGTACCGGCGCATGCCCCCGAAACCCGTGACCAGGGCGATCCACGTGCCAGCGAGGGAGGCGATGTGCAGCCCGTCACGGGTGTTGTGCTCCAGGTCGTCCAGGTCCATCAGCGCGGCCTCGCTCAGGTAGGCGTAGGCCAGCCGCAGATGTCCGGTCTCGACCGCGAGCACCGCCTGGCAGCACGCCGACAGGGAGGAGTCCCGGACGGTCAGCGGTTCGTAGTAGGCGAAGTTGCGCGCCTTCTGCTCGTCGGAGAAGAGGTGCGGGCACTCCATCATCGCCATGACGAGGTCGGCCTGCTTCAGCACCTGTCTGCGATACAGGTCGAAGTAGGGGTAGTGCAGCAGCAGAGGGTAGTTCTCGGGTGGGGTCGCCTCGAAGTCCCAGTGCTGGAACGTGGTGAAACCGGCCGACTGCTCGTGCACGCCCAGGGACTCGTTGTACGGCACCGCCATGCGGGCCGCGGCGTCCCGCCACCCCGCGGTCTCCTCCTCGTCGACACCGAGCTCCTCGGCACGGTCCGGATGGCGCGTGGCCACGTTCGCGGCGGCGAGCATGTTCTGACGGGCCATCAGGTTGGTGTACAGATTGTCGCGGGCGATGGCGCTGTACTCGTCGGGGCCGGTGACCCCGTCGATGTGGAAGACGCCCTCCGTGTCGTGGTGTCCGAGGGACCGCCACAGACGGGCGGTGTCCACGAGGAGGTCGAGTCCCTCGCCGCGCTCGAAGTCCTCGTCCCCGGTCGCCATGACGTACCGTACGGCGGCCAGGGCGATGTCGGCGTTGACGTGGAAGGCGGCGGTCCCGGCCGGCCAGTAGGCGGAGCACTCGGCGCCGTCGATCGTCCGCCAGGGAAACGCCGCTCCGGCGAGCCCCAGCTGACGGGCGCGTTCGCGCGCCGCCGGCAGCATCCGGTGGCGCGACCTCAGTGCCGATGCCACGGCCTCCGGCGCGGTGTAGGACAGGACGGGCAGTACGTAGGACTCGGTGTCCCAGAAGCAGTGCCCGTCGTAACCGGTTCCGGTCAGGCCCTTCGCGGGAATCGCCCGGTTCTCGCCGCGGGCCGCCGCCTGGAGCACATGGAAGAGGGCGAACCGCACCGCCTGCTGGATCTGCGCATCGCCCTCCACCTCGACGTCCGCGCCGGCCCAGAAGCGGTCCAGGTACGCCCGCTGCGCGGCGACGAGCCCTTCCCAGCCGGTGCTGACCGCGGCCGCCACCGCTCCGTCCACCTGATCGTGCACGGCCGGCAGCGAACGCTCTCCCGACCAGCCGTACGCCACGAACTTCACCAGCCGCAACGGCTGTCCGGGCACGAGGTCCGCCGTCACCGTCAGCCGGCTGACATCGGGCTCGCTCTGCGCCGTCCAGCTCGTGCTCTCCGGTCCGTCGACGAGATGGTCGGCTGCCGCCGCCACCCGCAGTGCGCTGCCCCCGGTGCAGTGCACGAGCCGCAGCCGGGTCTCCTGCGCGAAGTGCTCCTCGGGCACCAGCGGCGACTCGGTCGCCGCGGCGACACGTGGGTCGCCCTCGAAGCGGGGCAGTTGTTCGTTGGCGACGAGCTCGGACTGTACGGCCACCGTGGTGGGCCCGTCGATCGGCTCCACCTCGTACACGATCGCGGCCACCGCTCGCTGGGTGAAGGACACCAGGCGGCGTGAGGTGATCCGGACCGTGCGGCCGCCGGGCGAGGTCCACTGGGCGCTGCGGCTGAGCACACCGGACCGGAAGTCCAGCACCCGTTCGTGCGCGCGCAGCCTGCCGTAGCGCAGATCGCACGGGTGGTCGTCGACGAGCAGCCGGATGACCTTGCCGTCGGTGACGTTGATCATCGTCTGGCCGGACTCGGGATATCCGTAGCCGGCTTCCGCGTACGGCAGCGGATGCTGCTCGTAGACGCCATTGAGGTACGCGCCGGGCAGTCCGTGCGGTTCTCCCTCGTCGAGGTTGCCGCGCCATCCGATGTGCCCGTTGGACAGGGCGAACACCGACTCGCTCTGGGCGAGCACGTCCAGGTTCAGCTCGGTCTCGCGCAGGCACCACGGCTCGACCGTGAAGCTCGGATGGGTGATCACGGCGCCTCCAGGAGTTCGCCCAGGTCGCGGACCACCACGTCGGCGCCGTGCGCCCGCAGCTGCTCCGCCTGGCCCACCCTGTCGACCCCCACGACGACACCGAACCGGCCCGCTCGGCCCGCCTCGACGCCGGCCAGGGCGTCCTCGAACACCGCTGCCTCGTACGGATCCGTCGCCAGGCCTCGGGCCGCCTCCAGGTAGGTGTCCGGAGCCGGCTTGCCCCTTAGCCGGCGCTCACGCGCCACCACTGCGTCGATCCGCTCGTCGAACAGGTCCTCGATGCCGGCCGCCACCAGGACGTCCCGGCAGTTCGCGCTGGACGACACCACCGCGCAGCGCAGACCGGCCGCCCGGACGGCGTGCAGGAACCGGACCGAGCCCTCGTACGGCTCCACGCCGTCCTCGCGGATCCTCCGCAGCACCAGCTCGTTCTTCCGGTTGCCCAGCCCGTTCACGGTCTCGGCCCCCGGCGGGTCCTGCGGCGATCCCTCGGGCAGCTCGATCCCGCGTGCGGCGAGGAACGTGCGCACACCGTCCGCACGGGGGCGCCCGTCCACGTACTCGTCGTAGTCACCGACCGCGTCGAACGGCACGAACGCGGCCCCCTCACGCGTCGCACGCTCGCGGAGGTAGCCGTCGAACATCTCCTTCCACGCCGCCGCGTGCACTTTCGCGGTCTGCGTGAGCACCCCGTCGAGGTCGAAGAGGCAGGCACGGACATGAGCAGGAAGCCCCAGCATGTCGCCGAGGCTAAGAGCCGCCCGCGGATGCCCGGCACACGACAGCGTCAGGCACGCCGGAAGACACCCGCTCGGTCCAGGCCCCGAGGGGCACCGGCAGCGCTGTGGGCGGGGCGTCCCCGACGCCTTCCGGACCGGCCGGCGTCCCTCAGGTCACGGCGTGCGCGGAGGCACCAGGGCGCGTGTAGGCCTGTCGTGGGACGAGCGGCCCGTGCTCGCCCGAGCAGATGACGACGGCCTCCACCTGCTCGCCGCAGTCACGGTGGCGTACTTCCAGCGGCGGCCCCTCCGGGTCCGCGGTGTAGCGATCGCCCCACTGCTTCAGGGCGATCATCACGGGCCACAGGTCCCAGCCCTTCCGGGTGATCCGGTACTCGTGGCGAGTGCGGTGTCCCGGCTCGCGGTACGGGACGGTCTCCAGGATCCCCGCGGCCACCAGTTTGCGCAGCCGGTCCGCCAGCACCGCCTCCGACAGTCCCACGTGCCGACGGAAGTCGTCGAAACGACGTACGCCGTTCATGGCGTCACGCAACACCAGCAGCGACCACTTCTCGCCGATCAGGTCGAGGGTGCGCTGCACCGTGCAGTTCTCCGTACTGGTCTCCAGCCAGGTCATGGGGTCATCGTAGGCTGGCTTCGCCATTGACAGCCAGATGTCCGACTGGCTAGCTTCGGAGAGTGAAGCCAGCGGGGAGGAAGAGGCCGATGACGAGGTCACGTACGTACGACTGGGAGGATCCGAGCATCTCTGCGGCCGCCGTCGGCCAGGAGAGCGGTCTCGACTTCCTGCGCAGGGTGCTGTGCGGACGCCTGCCCGCCCCGCCCATCGCGGCGACCCTCGGATTCACGCTGGAACAGGTTGAGTTCGGCAGCGCCGTTTTCGCCCTGGAACCGGGCGAGGAGCACTACAACCCCATTGGCAGTGTCCATGGTGGGGTCTACGCCACTCTCCTCGACTCAGCGGCGGGCTGTGCCGTGCAGTCCGTGCTTCCGGCGGGCACGGGATACACCTCGCTCGACCTGAGTGTGAAGTTCCTGCGGCCGATCACGGTCGACACCGGCAAGGTCCGGGCCATCGGCACCGTCCTCAACCACGGCCGCCGCACCGCCCTGGCACAAGCCGACCTGGTGGATTCCGAGGACCGCCTGCTCGCCCATGCCACCAGCAGCTGCATGCTCTTCCCCGTCCCTCCGAGCCGGCCGGGGCGGCGGCCGGCTGCGCGGGAGCTGGGCTGAGGCGGTGGGCGTGCCGCAGCTTCGGTGATGCCGCCGAGCCGCATGCGGCCTGTGCGTGCCTGGTCATGATGACCTGGTGATGACCTGGTGACCGGCATTGGCCGGTCCATCGGTCACGTTGCGGGGGGAAACCTCAACCGGACCTGTGACAGGGCCGGTTGAGGTGTTCCGGGTCGGCCGGAGAGGTGCGGGCGCCCGGCTACGGAAGGGTCGCGCCCTCCGCGCTCAGTGCCGCCGGCACCGGCTGGAAGAAGGTCTCGCCACCGGAGGTGCAGTCACCGCTGCCACCCGAGGTCAGCCCGATGGCCGCGTCGCCGTCGAAGAGCGCGCCGCCGCTGTCGCCGGGTTCGGCGCACACATCGGTGTCGATGAGCCCGGAGACCGTGCCCTCCGCGTAGTTCACGGTGGCGTCCAGTGCGTTGACCGTCCCGCCGTGGACGCCCGAGGTGCTGCCGCTGCGCTGGACCGATTCGCCCACGTAGGCGTCGGCGGCGTGGGTGATCTGCTGGCTGCTGCCGTCGTAGAGGTCGACGGCGCTCGAGGGGGCGCTGTTCGCGTCGTCGTACTGGACCAGGGCGTAGTCGGTGCCGGGGAACTGGGAGTCGACGGTCTGGCCGACCTCCCCGCCGCCCTGCGAGTCGGACCAGGTCGAGGAAGCGTTGCCGCAGTGCCCGGCGGTCAGGAAGTACGGCGCGCCGTTCACTGTCACGTTGAAGCCGAGGGAGCAGCGGACACCGCTGCCCCAGATGGCGTCGCCGCCCGCGACGAAGGGCTTGAACGCGGAGGCGGCCCGACGTACGACCACCTTGTCGCCGAGCGAGTCGACCACGGTGTTCAGCCGGGTGCGCTTCGCTCCGGTGACCGTCGGGTCGACGGTCACGACCACCTTGTCCTGACGGGGGTCGATCGCCCAGGCGGTGCCCGCGATGCGGGCCCGCTGCTTCAAGGTGCCGAGCGCGCCACGGAGTTGGGCCGTGGAGTAGCGCACGGTTCTGGGCACGGCGCCGGCGTTGCGGACCTGGCCGGCCGCGGCCGGGTCGGTGATGCCGACGACGAACCGGCGGGCCGCGGCGTCGTAGTAGGAGCCGGCGGCACGGTCGCCCAGGCGGGCGACCAGGTTCGCGGCGGACGCGGCACGGGCCGCGGCCGGGGTGGCCGCGGCCGGAGCGGTGGCGGCCGTGGCCGAGCCGGGGAGCAGCGCGGCGCCGGCGGTGAGGACCACGGCGCTCGCTCCGGTGAGCGCGCGGGTGGTGAGAGCTGTGCGTCGTTGCGTCATGTGAGGCCTCCAGTGGGGGTTGCCCCGCTCACTCAGCGAGCCGGGGCCGGAGGGACGGAAGGCACGGGGACGCCGGCCCAAGGATCCGACGTGGCCATGCCAAACGCCGACGAGTATGGCGACGCACGCCCGCCACAACAAGGAGGGATTCCGGCCGGGCGTGCGCGGGGCTGACGACCCCCGGTCGCAGTCGTCTCGGCACGCCGGACCTGGCTGCCGGCGCGGGGCGTTCACGTACGGTGCGCGCCATCGGGTCCGCCGTGCACGCTCGGTTCGGCCACGGCTGGCCGGTACACGGCGCTCTCGTCCGGAAGTCGGAATACCCGTCCCTTATTTGCACGACTCTTGGCTCGCCGATGACCTGCCGCGGCGGCACCGGCATGGCGCGCTTGACGGTTCGTTCACCCGGATCTCACCGTGCCGTTCACCGGCGCCCCGAAAGAATCGACTCCCATGAACTCTCCTGACTCTGTTGTCCGTTCAGGCCCCAGCAGACGCGCGCTGCTGGCGGGCGCGTCCGGGGCAGGGCTGGCCGGTGCGCTGGGGCCGGTCGGTACCACGCCCGCCGCGGCGAGCCCGCTGCTGTGGGAGAAGCCGGGCGCCCTCGGAGCACCGCGGGTCGCCGGGCTGCATCTGCAGTTCGGGGCCGACGCCTCCCGTGAGGTCGTGGTCTCCTGGCACACCACCGCCTCCGTGTCCCGGCCCCGCGTGCTGCTCGGCACCCCGGCCGGCGGCCTCGGCCGTACCGTCGCCGCGCAGACCACGACGTACCGCGACGCCAAGTCGGGCACCGAGGTACAGGTGCACCACGCCCGGCTCCGTGGCCTCAGGCCGGACACCGACTATGTCTACGCCGCCGTGCACGAGGGTGCGCAGGCCGAGTTCGGCACCGTACGCACCGCCCCGCGCGGCCGGTCGGCGTTCACCTTCACCAGCTTCGGCGACCAGGGCACACCGACCCTCGGCCGGAGGAACGCCGACGGCATCTACGTCAGCGACAACCTCGGCTCCCCGGCCGCCGGCGACACCACCGCCGGCGTCGAGCGGATCGCTCCCCTGTTCCACCTGGTCAACGGGGACCTCTGCTACGCCAACCTGTCCACGGACCGGGTGCGCACCTGGTCCGACTGGTTCGAGAACAACTCCCGCTCGGCCCGCCACCGGCCCTGGATGCCGGCCGCCGGCAACCACGAGAACGAACTCGGCAACGGCCCCATCGGCTACGGCGCCTACCAGACCTACTTCAGCCTGCCCGACGCCGGCGCCGACGCGGAACTGCACGGCCTGTGGTACGCGTTCACCGCGGGGTCGGTACGGGTGATCAGCCTCAACAACGACGACGTCGCTCTGCAGGACGCCGGAAACTCCTACGTCCACGGCTACTCCGGCGGCGCCCAGAAGCGCTGGCTGGAGACCGAACTCGCCTCCTCCCGCGCGAACCCCGAGATCGACTGGGTCGTCGTGTGCATGCACCAGGTGGTGGTCTCGACCGCCGACAAGTTCAACGGCGCCGACCTCGGTATCCGGGAGGAGTGGGTGCCGCTGTTCGACCGCTACGGCGTCGACCTGGTCGTCTGCGGCCACGAGCACCACTACGAGCGCTCGCACCCCATCCGTGGCCAGCAGCCCAACGACACCCGCACCCCGATTCCGGCCGCCACCGACACGCACACCGTCGACACCACCAAGGGCACCGTGCACATGGTGATCGGCGGGGGTGGCACCTCGGCCCCCTCCAACCAGCTCCTCTTCCCCACCCCGCAGTGCCGGGTGATCACCGAGGTGGGCCCGGCCGACCCGGCGACCGGCAAACGGCCGCCCGTCTACGTCATCGAGGACGCCCCCTGGTCGGCGGTGCGCGACGCCGAGCACTCCTACGGCTTCGCCGCGTTCGACGTCGACCCCGGCCGTCCCGGCGGCACGACCTCGATCCACGTCACCTACTACACCGTCAGCGGACCGTACGGCGACCTCGTCCCCGTCGACCGCTTCACCCTCACCCGGCCGCGCGGCGACCGCTGACGCCGGCCCGCCCAGTGCGGGGGAACACGGTGCCGGGGGCCATCGCTCTTCCCTGGCCGAGCGATGGCCCCGGCGCCGTCTGCGCGCTCACGTCCGGATCCATGCAGCAGCCATCCTTTTCTCAACGCACGGCGACATCGACGCAACGAGCGGGCGTGGAACATCACGGCTTGGCCAAGCCCTTCCCGCGCGTTGGTCACATGTTCACGGCCCTTCCCTGATGCGCCCCGCCGTCACGAGCGAACCATGATGACGGCCCACTCATTCTCCGGGCCGGCCGTCACTCCGGAGCGCCTGTGCCGCTCAAGGAAGGGCCATCATGGCTGAGTTGACACGCCGTAGACTGCTGGGTGCCGCGGGTGCGCTGGGAGGCACCGCGGCTCTCTCCCTCCTCCCGCCGAGTGTCCAGAAGGCCGTCGCCTCCGGACCGCCCAGGCAGGGATCGCTGAACGACATCGAGCACGTGGTCATGCTGATGCAGGAGAACCGCTCGTTCGACCACTACTTCGGCACCCTGTCGGGTGTCCGGGGCTTCAACGACCCGAACGCCCTCAAGCTCGGCACCGGGCGCTCCGTCTTCTACCAGCCCGACGCCGTGAACCCCAAGGGCTATCTGCTGCCCTTCCACCTCGACACCCACACGTCGAGCGCCCAGGCCATCCCGTCCACCAGCCATGCCTGGGCCGTACAGCACCAGGCCTGGAACGGCGGCAGGATGGACCGGTGGCTGCCCGCCCACCGCAAGGCCGACGGCGCCAACGGCCCCTATGTGATGGGCTACTACACGCGCGAAGACATCCCGTTCCAGTTCGCCCTCGCCGAGGCCTTCACCGTCTGCGACAACTACTACTGCTCGGTGTTCGGCCCCACCTGGCCCAACCGCCTGATGTGGATGACCGGCACCATCGACCCGGGCGGCACCCACGGCGGCCCGATCATCAGCAACGTCGCGCCCACGCCGTACCGCTGGACGACGTATGCCGAACGGCTCCAGGCGGCCGGCCTGAGCTGGAAGGTGTACCAGCAGGACGACGACTACGGCTGCAACATGCTGGAGCAGTTCGCCGCCTTCAGGAACGCGCGGCCCGGGTCCGACCTGTACGAGCGAGGTGTACGCCCGCAGCCGGAGGGCACCTTCGAGGCGGACGCCCGCAACGACCGTCTCCCGGCCGTGAGCTGGATCATGCCGACGAGCTACCAGTCGGAGCACCCCGACTACCTCCCGGCGGCCGGCGCCGACTTCGTCGCCTCGAAGATCGAGGCGATCGCGTCCAACCCCCAGGTGTGGAGCAAGACCGCCTTCATCCTGAACTACGACGAGAACGACGGGCTCTTCGACCATGTGGCCCCGCCCACGCCACCCGCGGGCACGGCGAACGAGTACGTTCAGGGCCTGCCGATCGGTGGCGGCTTCCGCGTCCCGGCCATCATCATCTCGCCCTGGACCGTGGGCGGTTGGGTCGCATCGGAGGCCTTCGACCACACCTCGGCCCTGCAGTTCCTGGAACGGTTCACCGGGGTGAAGGAGCCGAACATCAGCGACTGGCGGCGCGCCACCTTCGGCGACCTCACGACCGCCTTCCGCTTCCGCGACGCCCGCCCCGGCCCGCCCCAGCTGCCCGACGACACCGCTGAGCAGTTGCAGAAGGCGAAGGAAGAGGTGGCGACTCTGCCGAAGCCGACGCTGCCCGGAGCGGACCAGACATTCCCGCACCAGGAAACCGGCAGCCGCCCGCACGTGTGACCCCGAGGGCCCGCGCCGCTCGCGGCCGGGCCCTTTCCGGGCCTGTGAAGGAGTCCCCCGACCGTGGGTGCGGCACGCCGAGGGCTGCGGCGCTGATGTCCCTCATGTGCTCGCGGCGGCCGAGGTGACGGGCAAGCACTCGCCGGCCGGCTCTTCAGGTGTGCGATGCCCGTGCCCGACGCGGAAGCGCCGTGATGACTGCGGTGTGACCACACGTCGCCGGACTGCGCGTCCATTCCCTCGACGCGCGGCCCCGTCGCGCCGGTGCCGGCCGCACCAACGGCCCCACCAGGTCGTTAGGCTGACGGCCGACCGACAGAATGGGGGCCGTGCGGATGCTGATCGCACAGTGGATGCCGCGCAACGGGGAGCACGTCGGACCCATCTCGACCGGACCTGCCGTGGCCCTGCTCGGGGCTGGTGGGGTCGTCGTCGTGGCAGCCGGCACGGCGGCCCTGCTGATGCGCCGGCAACACGATTCCGGTCGCCTGCTCGGCTGGTTGTTCGGGCTGGGCCTGACCATGTGTGTGGTCGGTGGGCTCGGGCTGCTGGTCCGTCACACCGAGGACCAGCAGGACGGCGACGGGCTCCACGCTGCCGGCCGTCGGATCATCGGCGAGGCGCTGGACTCCGCGCGGAACTGCGCCACCGCCGCCCCGGAACCCACGTTCGTGTACCCGAGTGAACTGACATCCGGCGGCACGGCCACGTACACTCCGCAGCCATGCAGCACGTCACCGCGCGAGGCACCGCTGGACTCGATGGTGGTGACCTCCCAGGGCGTGTATCGGGCCCAGGAGACGAATTCCTACGGCACGAGCGGACACGTGACCGTGACCGACTCGAACAGCGGGAAACAGGTCTGCGCGACCGTCCCGGACACCGCGGACGGCAGCGGCACTGTGGTCGACGGCCCCTGCGGGGGTTAGACATGTGCAGTTGAGGAAGCTGCCCGCGCCCATCGGATCACCCGGGCATCCAGGCCATCCGGGTCATCCGGGTCATCCGGATCTGCGCACGCCGCACCGTGCCGGCATGGGAGCCGGACCGTGAGTGACGGCGCCGCGTGGACGCCTGCCGGGCCGCGGCCTGAACGAGCTCAGCTGTTGGCGCCGAGGTTGGTGGCCGCCTTGGCTGTCCCGAGGGTGCGGGCCAGGGACACGGCGTGACCGACGGCCCAGAGGTGCAGGTAGAAGAGGCGGGGGCTGTCACTCAGAGCGTGATTGTGCAGCTCGACGACCTTGATGCCGCCGTGCCGCAGGGCCTTGATGACATGCTGTACCTCGCCGGCGGTCAGGACGAAGTCCCCGCTCACCGCGGCACGGCCGTTCCCCACTGAGTGGAAGGTGAAGGAGGTCGTCACGCCCATGGCGGGCGGCACCACGCGGTTGTCGTCACTGATGGTCTCCTTGCGGGCGAAGGAGAAGCGGTAGCCGTCCTCGCTCACGCCCTTCGCGCCGAGTGCGGCGTCGATCGCGGCGGTGTCGAGACCGGCCGGAGGGGTCCTGTCCGGGTCCCGGGGCCCGGGCGTGGCGGTGGCGTCCAGGCAGGCTCGCATGGCGAAGGCCAGGGCCACCGGGTCGGTGGAGACTCCCCGGACATGCGTCCACCACAGGGTGGGCCGGTGGGCGAGCAGATGTTTGTGGATCGCGGACTGCTCCAGACCGTGGCCCTGGACGGCGTCGGTGACCCACTGCAGCTCGGCCTCGGTGGCGACCACGTCCCCCATCAACATCGTGCTGCCGTCAGGGTAGCGGGCGAACGCAGCGTACGACGCCTCCACCAGGCCGCTGACCCCATACGAGGACAGGTTCAGGTCGTAGCGGGGAAACGTCGCGCGGTACACGATGCCGTCGGCGCCCAAATGCCCCGCGCCGTCCAGTTCCTCGGCCACGACCTGCCAATCCGCCGGGCGCGTCACCACGGGGTGCTGCAGCGCCCCAGGGACTTCGCCGCGCGTAGCCCGGGTGCGGGTCAGAGCCTGTGCCACGGCTCCGCCAGGGCGGAGGCCAGTGCGCTCCCCGTGAGGAGGAGGCCACGGCGCGATGTCTGAAGAGTGCTGCAGTCCGGCTTCATGTGCCGTCCCCTTGTTCTCCGGCTGACTGTTCGGACCAGACCGAGATAGCGGCTTTCGCCGCCCGAGTGTGGGCGACACGAGCGAGTTTCGCCTGGTCGTGGGAGACCGGGGTACGGCGTTCTGCCTTCGGCACCGCCGTGGGCCCCGTCGGCACACACCGGCCAAGCTGCATGCGGACAAGGGCTACGACTATGCCCACCCGCGGCGATGACAGTCGGCGCGAGGCATCCGACACCGGATCGCCCGCAAAGGGATCGACAAGTTCAGACAGGCTCGAAGATCGGTTCGGGCACGGCATCGGCCGCAGTGTAGGGCCGGAATCCGGGGTCGGTGAGGATCCGGTACAGGAACTCCGTGGCGGACATCTCGTAACGGTCCCACTCCTTGGCGGCCTCCATCTTGGCGAGAACCGGCCATGCGTCCACCGGGCCGTCCGACGGGGCGTCGTGGTCCAGCAGTACGCGCCACATCCTCAGCAGATCCACCACACGGGTCTCATCAGTGCACAGCACCGGCACCACCCGAGAGAACTCGCCGACGCCGAACGCCTGGCACAACTCTTCGTAGTCACGCGGTAGTTCGGTCCCCAGTTCCGCTTCGATCTCCGCCCAGGGCTGCGCGGAGTCCCGCGCGTCATGACCTGTGGCACGGAGAAGAAGGGCCACCCACATGAAAGAACCTCGCCTGCCTGTTCACGGACATGTCGGCCAGTACGAAGCCCGGGCCTGGACGCAGCCGCGGACCCTACCAGGCCGCACCTGCATCCGGTCAGTCGGGAACAAAGCGTCAAGGCCAGCGGCCTCGGCCAGGTCCTGTGCCCCTTCCGCCCCCGGACGCCGAGCTGAACGGCGTGCCGGGGAGGTGTCGGGACTGGTCTGCGGTGTCGGTCGGATATCGGGGGCTGTCGGTCCGACGTCGGTGGCTCGTCGGCGGGGGTCGGGATCGTTCCGGAGACGGCCGGCCGGAGCTCACCGGACGGCCCTGTCCCGAAGGAGCCACCATGCACACCCCTGTCACGATCGTCGGCGCCGGGCTCGGCGGCCTCACGCTGGCCCGTGTCCTGCACGTCCACGGGATCCCGGTCACGGTCTACGAGGCCGAGTCCTCCTCGTCCGCGCGCACGCAGGGCGGGATGCTCGACATCCACGACTACAACGGCCAACTCGCCCTCGAGGCGGCCGGTCTGATGGACGAGTTCCACGCCATCGTCCTGGAGGGCCGCCAGGCGATGCGGGTCCTCGACCGGGACGGGACCGTGCTGCTCGACGAAGCCGACGACGGCACGGGCGGACGCCCCGAGGTGATGCGCGGCGAGCTGCGGCGGATCCTGCTCGACTCGCTTCCAGCCGGTACCGTCCGGTGGGGGCACAAGGTCAGCAGCACCCGTGTCCTAGGTGAGGGGCGCCACGAGGTGACGTTCGCCGACGGCAGCACCGTCGTCACCAGCCTGCTGGTCGGCGCGGACGGCGCGTGGTCACGGGTCCGTCCGCTGCTCTCCAGCGCCACACCCGAGTACGTCGGCAAATCGGTTGTCGAGACCTACCTGTTCCACGCCGACACCCGGCATCCAGCCGTCGCAAGAGCGGTCGGCGGCGGGTCGATGATCGTGCCCACGCCGGGCCGGGAAATCTTCGCTCACCGAGAAAGGGACGACACCCTGCACGCTTACGTGGCGCTGTCCGAGCCGCAGGACTGGTTCGCCGCCGTCGATTTCACCGATGCCGACGCGGCCGTCGCGCGGATCGCGGCAGAGTTCGACGGCTGGGCGCCGGAGCTCACCGCGCTGATCACCGACAGCGACACCGCGCCGGTGCTGCGCCCCCTCCACGCCCTGCCGACCGGGCACCGCTGGGACCGGGTGCCGGGGGTGACGCTGCTCGGCGACGCCGCCCACCTCGCGGCACCGAACGGCGAAGGCGCCAACCTGGCCATGTACGACGGCGCCGAACTCGGCAAGGCCCTCGCCGCGCACCCCGACGACATCGAGGCCGCGCTCACCGCATACGAGCAGGCGATGTTCCCCCGCAGCGCCGCGGCCGCCGCCGAAGGCGACCACCTCCACGAGCTCCTGTGCGAAGACAGCGCGCCCCACAGCCTGGTCGACAGGCTCTCACAGCAGACACGATGAGCCGCTCAAGGTCCCATCGCCCTTGCTCGCGGCCGTGCTGGGTGTGCACGCGACCGGCGAGCTCCGAGGGGTCCCCCGGACGCGGTTTGGCAGGCTTGCCCCCATGAGCAGTGTTGGTGGGGGCGTGCGTGCGCCGAGGATTCTGGTGGTCGATGACGAGCCCGAGGTGCGGTACGCCGTGGAGGACGGCCTCGCCGTGGAGGGGTACGACGTGCACGGGGCGGAGGACGGGCAGGCCGCGCTGGCGGAGGTGGCGTCCTGGGAGCCCGACGCCCTGGTGCTCGATGTGATGCTGCCGGGTCTGGACGGGTTGGGGGTGTGCCGTCGGCTGCGGGCGCTGGGCGACCGTACTCCCGTGCTGGTGCTCACGGCGCTGAGCTCGGTGAGCGAGCGGGTGGACGGTCTGGACGCGGGCGCCGACGACTATCTGGTCAAGCCCTTCGCCCTGGACGAGCTGGTGGCTCGCATCCGGGCGCTGCTGCGCCGCAGCGCACCCGCCGAGCCGGCGGAGGCGGCGGAGCTCGCCTTCGCCGATCTGGTGGTCGACCCGCCCACCCGGACCGGGCGGCGCGGAGCACGCGCCATCGAGTTCAGCCGGACGGAGTTCGCACTGCTGGAACTGCTGCTGCGCAATCCTGGCCAGGTCCTGACGAGGGAGACGATCCAGGAGCGGGTGTGGGGTCGTGCCTTCGGGCCGGAGTCCAACTCGCTTGCCGTGTACGTCGGTTACCTGCGGCGCAAGTTGGAGGCCGGCGGCGAGCCACGGCTGGTGCACACCGTGCACGGCGTCGGCTACCGGCTGGACGTGGCGTGAGCGCCCCACGACGGCTCCGGTGGCGGGGCCAAGACCCACGCCCGGGGTGGCCTCGGCGGCCCCTGCGGACCCGGCTGACCCTGGCCGCCTCGCTCGCCGTGGCGGTCGTCGTGGTCGGGGTGTGCGCGGCCGCCTTCCTGGTGATCCGGTACCAGTTGCTGCGTCAGCTCGACCTGCACCTGACCCAGTCGGCGCGGCTGGCCGCCCAGCAGTACCGGCACGAACCGGCCGGCGTGGTGCAGGGAGAGTGCCGGTACCTCGCCGCCCCGGCCTGCGCCCAGCTGGTGCCCGCCCGGCCCGGCGACGACCCCGCGAAGCCCTATCTGCTGCCCGTCACCGGCACCACCCGCGCGGTCGCCGCCGGCGCCCACGGCGCCTACTACGGCGAACTGCGGCTCGCGGGCCACCGCGCCCGGATGTTCACCACCCGTCTGGACGACGGCCGGGCCCTGCAGGTCGCCGTGCGCGCCGACACCGTCGACCGGGGTGTGCGGCAGGCCGCGGAACTGCTCCTCGCCGTGGGGGCGGGCGGCGTCCTGCTGGCCGGTGGCCTCGGCTTCTGGGTCTCCCGTACGGGCCTCGCCCCGGTCGGCCGGCTGACCGCGACGGCCGAGCGCATCACCGCCACCCGCGACGCCCGGCACCGCATCGAGCTGCCGCCGGGCCGCGCGGGCCGCGAGGACGAGCTCACCCGGCTCGCGACGGCCTTCAACACCATGCTGGAGGAGCTGGAGAAGTCCGTCAGCGCCCAGCGCCGGCTGGTCGCCGACGCCTCGCACGAACTGCGCACTCCGCTGACCGCGCTGCGCACCAACGCCGAACTGCTCGCCCGGTCCGCGCGCCTCACCGACGCCCAGCGCGAGCGGGCCGCCGGGGCGCTCGGCCGCCAGCTGCGCGAGGTCACCGTACTCGTCAACGACCTGATCGAGCTGGCCCGGGACGAGGAGCCGGATCCCCTCGTCGAGGACGTGCGGCTGGCGGACGTCGTCGGCCACGCCGTGGACGCGGCCCGTGACCACTGGCCGGAGGTTGCCTTCCGGCTGTCCGTCACTCCGGGGGCGGCCACCGACACGGTCGCGGGCGTACCGGCCCGGCTCTCCCGGCTGCTGTCGTGTCTGCTCGACAACGCGGCGAAGTTCAGCCCGCCCGGCCGGCCCGTCGAGGTGACGCTCACCGGCCAGGGAGACCGGCTGGAGCTCTCCGTCCGCGATCACGGTCCCGGCATCGCCGACGAGGACCTGCCGTACGTCTTCGACCGCTTCTACCGTGCCCGCACGGCCCGCGCCCTGCCCGGCTCCGGGCTCGGCCTGGCCATGGCCCGCCAGATCGCCCACGCCCACCACGCCGGCCTCACCGCCGAACACGCACCCGGCGGGGGCGCGCTGTTCCGGCTCCGCCTCCCGGCCCGGCAGCGCGAGCTCTCACAAAGTTCTTAGGCCGCCCCGTGACAGTGGCGCACCATGAAGGCGAGGAAGATCAAGAAGACCAAGAAGAAGATCGTCGCGCTGAGTGCCGCCCTCACGGTGATCGGGGTGGTCGGCACGGCCACCGCGTTCGGCACGGGCGCCCGGGACGGCCGGCAGGTCGAGGCGCACGGCAACCGGGTCACCGTACCCGTCGCCGGTGGGACCGCCGTCGTGGACACCGCCTCCCTGGCCGTGCGCGGCCAGGCGGACGACGGACACGCCTGGCAGCTGTCCGCTCCGGCGGCCGACGCCCTCGGACCCGCCGGGCAGGTCTCGGTGCACGGGGACAGGGCCACCTGGGGGTATCCGGCGACGGGGCTCTGGGTCACGGCGGCCGCGCGCGACGGACGGCTGGCGGTGACCGTGCACTCCACCCGGAAGGGCACGCTGAAGTGGCCGGTGACCGCCGCCGACCAGGACACGAGCGAACTGCAGATCCCGCGCGGCGAGGGCCTGTCTGTGCCGGTCGCCGACCGCTGGTGGAACTCCGCCGGGGCCGGGCTCGCGGGCTCGGAGGCGGGCATGTCCGACGGTCTGACCATGCCGTTCTGGGGCACCAGCCTGCGCGGCGGGCACGGCGCGAGCTACATCGCCGAGTCCGACATCGGCACCACGCTGAAGTTCGTCTCCGCCGGCGGCCGGCTGCGCACCGAGGCCGAGCACGCGTTCTCCCCGTCGCAGGACACGCTCGACTACACGCTGACCTTCGCACTCACCGACGGCTCGCCGGTGGCCGCCGCCCGCGACTACCGGGCCTGGCTGCAGGCCCACGGCGGCATCACCACCCTGCGCCAGAAGATCGCCCGCAATCCCGAGGTCGGCAAGCTGGTGGGCGCCTTCCACGCGTACACCTGGGGCCAGGCCCGCACCGCCCAAGGCGTGAAGCGCTTTCGGGAGCTGGGCATCGACAGGATGTGGCTCGGTTACGACGCCGACGGCTCCCCCATGGACCGCTCGGCCGTGAGCCTGGCCGAACGGTCCGGCTACCTCGTGGGACCGTACGACTCGTGGGCCAACGCCCAGGACCCCGCCTCGGCCGACACCTCGGTGTCCAAGTGGCCCGCGCCCGTGTGGCAGGACGCGTGCGTGCGGGGAGCCGACGGCAGGATCGTCACCGGTTTCGGCGGACGCGGCTGCTACGTCAGCTCCGAGGCGTTGCGGCGCGCCGAGCCGACCCGGCACTATCTGGCCGACCGCACCCGCGAGATGACCGCGAACGGCGCGAACAGCTACTTCCTCGACGTGGACGCCGCCGGAGAGCTGTTCACCGACCACTCCCCCGCGCACCCGATGACCCAGGCGCAGGACCGGGAGAACCGGCTGCGGCGGATGGCCTGGCTGTC
Source organism: Streptomyces sp. NPDC001153 (assembly GCF_053598315.1). NCBI lineage: Bacteria > Bacillati > Actinomycetota > Actinomycetes > Kitasatosporales > Streptomycetaceae > Streptomyces > Streptomyces sp. NPDC001153. The sequence goes on along the minus strand of NZ_JBSFJZ010000045.1, from coordinate 23,157 downwards.
CGGCGACCGCGAGCTGGTGCTCGGCTCGGAGAGCGCCGGTTCCTGGGCGAACCGTGAACTCGCCTTCAGCCACGGCTCGGGGACCCCGGTCCCCGACCGGCTGTGGGCGCTGGAGCGGGACCGCGCCACCTGGGGCGGCTACGCGCCGGCCGGTGCGCCCGGGATCTTCTTCAAGCCCGTCCGGTTGCCGGCCGACGTCGCCAAGGCGATGTACGACCCCAGGTACCGGGTGCCGCTGTACCAGACCGTGCTGCACGACTCGGTGATCAGCACCGAACGCTGGGAGCTGTCCTGGTCGAAGCTGCCCTTCCAGAGCCGCACCCGCGCACTGCTGGCCATGCTGTACAACGTCCCGCTGAACCTCGTCCTCGACAAGGCGGAACTGGACGAGCACGGCCAGCAGATCGCCCAGCTGCAGCGGTACTTCGAGCCTTTGCACAAGGCCGCGGCGACCCAGCCCATGACCGGCTTCCGGCGGCTGACGCCCGACCGGCTGGTGCAGCGCACGACGTTCGGCGACGGCGTTCTGACGGTCACGGCCAACTTCTCGACCCGCACCCACGACGGTCTGCCCGCAGGCTGTGCCGACGCGGCGGTCAAGGGTGGCAAGGCCCAGCGGTTGTGCCCGGCCGGTCTGTGACGCCAACGGGCGTGCCCGGCCCCTGATATGAACGGATCCGTGCGCGAGGACCTGGCTCGGCGGTACGCCCTACAACTCTCAGCCAGGGGCGGCAACGACGCTCGCCGTGGCGCTCGTCGCACGCGGCTCGCCGCAGACCCCGGCCGGGGCGGCCCACCAGAGTCGGCCGCCCCGGCACCGGGGCGAAGAAGTGCCCTCCTCCCCCGTGCTGCCCGCAGTCCCGTCACATCCCCCGTGGGAAACGTGCGGGGCAGCAAGGAGGGCGGCATCACTATGTCTCGCGGAAAGGGCGAACGCAACTCTCTAATTCACCTTCTCATGCAGCGAGAAGTTCAAGGTTGAACCTTCTCGGGAGGTGAGAAAAAGGCAGCTCTTTCTCGGCTGTTGAGAAATTTGTATGGCGCAAGCTTCCCAGGTCGGAGCGGGTGCGTGGATGCCCTAGCCTGTCGGCGTACGCACCCACCCCGGTCGACAGGAGTACCGTGCGCGCCATTGTCATGAGGGAATTCGGCGGCCCCGAGGTCCTGCGGCTCGAAGAGGTTCCCGACCCCGAGCCCGCGCGTGGACAAACCCCGCTCGACGTGAGGCTGGCGGGTGTCAATTACGCAGATGTCCACGTTCGTGGAAACACCTACCTCGCGCCGGTCGCACTGCCGTTCATCCCCGGCAACGAGGTTGTCGGCACCACGCCGGACGGCAAGCGCGTCGTGGCGCTGACGCAGGGCGGCGGGTACGCCGAGAAGGTCGCCGTGCACCGCAGGCTGCACTGGGAGATCCCGGACGGGATCACCGACGAACAGGCGGTGCCCCTGGCCCTGCAGGGGAACAGCGCATACCACCTCCTCTTCACGGTCGCCCGGATCGCCGAGGGGGAGACGGTCGTCATTCCGGCGGCGGCCGGGGGCGTGGGGTCGCTGGCCGTCCAGCTGGCGCGACGTGCGGGCGCCCGCGTCGTCGCTCTCGCCAGTACGGCGGAGAAGCGTCAGCTGGCCATGGAGCTCGGCGCGGTGGCGGCCGTCGACTCCTCCGACGAGGACGGCCTCGCGGAGCGGATCCTGGACGCGGCAGGAGGGCCGGTCCAGGCCGCGTTGGAGATGACCGGCGGCAAGACGCTGCACCAGACCCTCGAAGTGCTGGCTCCGCGCGGCCGACTCGCCGTGTACGGCTTCGCCGGCGGTGAGCTCGCCGACGTCTCCACGCGCACCCTGCTGCAGAAGTCCATCACCGCCGCGGGATTCTGGCTCCCGCACCTGTACACCGACCGGACGCTCCCGCTGGCGGCGTCCATGAGGGAGCTCTTCGACGCCGTCGGCAACGGCACGCTCAAGATCGTCAGCGGCGGTACCTACCCGCTGGCCGACGCGGCGAAGGCGCACAGCATGCTCAACAGCCGGGCCGGCATGGGCAAGTTCAGCCTCGATACAGTCACACATTAATCTTGGTGCCCGGAACGTACGCGGTGGCACCGGCACCGGTACGGCCGCGTTCCCGAAGAGGGGCGCGCGACCGGGACGAAGGGGGTACGGCTGATGGGTGGGCAGCGCGGAAGCGGGACCGGTTACGCCGAGCGTTTCATGCGAGTGCAGCAGGCGTTCATCACTCTGGGCCCCGGCGCCCACCGGCTGTCCGCCATCGCCAGGGCAGCCGATCTCGATGACTCCACCACCGGCCGGATGCTGACCGCCGGCACCTACAACAGCACCTTCGTCCGGGTCGACCGAGGCCTGTACGAGCTCGGCAGCACGGTCGCCGACCTGGGGCTCCATGCCCTCTCCGAGGACAGGTTCTCCGGTGGCGAGGCCTCCCGCGTCCTGCAGGGTCTGCGGGAGGCGACCGACAGCGGTCTGGTCTTCCTGTACATGAGGGCGCCGTTCGGCACGGCCGGCAGGCAGTGCCTGGACATGGCGGTCGGGGATTCCGACCTCGTCGAACTCGGGATGACGCCGCGCGATGTGCTCTCGGTCACGCGGTCGCTGCGCACCGGTGCCTCCGGCCGGACGATCCTCGCCTACCTGCCCGCCCAGATACAGCAACGTGTCGCCGCCGACCCGGTCCCGGAGGAAGCGGGCCCCGGCGCCATCCGGGACGGCGCCGAACTGCTCGCCTCACTCGCGGACATCCGTGACCAGGGTTACGCCCTGGGACGCCAGGAGTGCATGGCGAAGTGGAACTCCGTCGCCGCTCCCGTCATCTGGGACGGTGCGATCTGGGGGGCGGTCCTGCTGCTCAAGCCGATGGACGTCATGCCGGAAGCTCCCCAGCGCTACATCCATGCCACCATCACCGCGGCCGGCAGGCTCAGCCGGCTCGGCGGAGCCTCGTCGGTCGACTGACCGCCGGCCCCAGGCGTCGGCCGCTCCGTGGCCCGGACATCGCGGGCGGCGGCGCGGAGGGCCGCCGCCCGCAGACCTCGTGGCTAGCGCAGGTCGATGACCGTGCGCAGTTTGCCGCTGGTCGCCGTGCGCTCGAACTCGCCCCGCCGTACGGTCTCCACGGCGAGGGACAGCAGCCCCTCTGCCTCCGCCGAGGCGAGTTCCGCCACCTCGGCGGTGAGAGCTGCCCGGGCCGCCTCGGGGCCGGGAGCGTACTGCTCGTCGAGCCGGACCGTCAGCCGCTCCCGGCCTGCGCCCGGGGCCACCACCAGCTGTGCCTCGCCGTGATAGCCGAGCCGCTCTTCCAGCGCCCGTACGACGCGTCGGTAGTTGATGAAGTACGTGCCCACGCGGACGACGTCGCCGTAGCGTCCGAGCAGTTCCAGGCGGGGCACGTGGCTGCCGCAGGCGCACCTGCCCCGCACCTCCCGTCCCAGGTCGCCGATCTCGTAGCGGTCCAGTCGCTGGCCGGTCCGCGCCAGTGAGGTGAACACCAGCCTTCCGGGCTCGCCCGGCGCCACCGGCCGGTCCTCGTGCGGGTCGAGGATCTCCAGCGTGTGCAGGTCGGTCAGCACGTGATGGACGGAGCCGTCACAGGACGCGCACTGGTAGCCCAGCGGTCCGAGGTCGGTGCTCCCGTAGGCCGCGGAACGGATCACCTCCACCCCGAAGTCGTCGGTGAGGACCCTGCGTTGCTCCACGGTGAAGTGCTCGCCGCCGTAGAAGACCTTGCGGATGCCGCCGTAGGCACGCAGCCGGTCCGCTTCGGCGTGGAAGAGCTGCCACAGGTAGGACGGCATGCCGAAAACGGTGTCCGCCCGGTGGGTGACCAGTGCCTCGGCCACCGAGGCGTGGTCGGGGCCCGCGGCGATCGGCAGCTGGGTGGCGTTCAGCCGTTCCAGGATGGAGAAGAAGCTGATGAAGCTCCCGTACATCCCGCCGCAGTAGAACAGGTTGGCCGCCCGGTCGAGGGCCGGGTCGAAGCCGGCGGTGAGCAGTCCGTCCGCTGCGGCGCGCATCTGGTTGTCGTAGTCGTCGCAGGTGAACACCGACAGCGCCGGTGTGCCCGTGGAGCCTCCGCTGCGGAAGTACAGGTGGGCATGGCGTGGGTCCAGTGCGGCCAGCGCGCTCTGTACGCCTTCCTTGCCCAGCAGCGGTGTGGCCGGCGCGGGGGGCAGCACGGGCGGTGCCACCAGGTCGTCCAGGCAGGCCACCGTACGGAACTCCGGGTCCGCGGCGCGCACGCTCACCCGGCGGCTGTAGCGCTGCAACGCGTAGACGCCGTCGTGCGGTTCGCCCTCGTAGCTCTCCAGCATGGAGCCGACCGGGGTGACGCGGGTGACGCCCGCGGCGAACAGCGCGCGGGACAGCGTGGCCACGTCCGCGCGGTCGCCCCCGATCGCCGCGGTCTGCAGGTAGCGGCGCATGGGGCGCAGGGTCGCGGTGACCGCGTGCCGGGGCAGCGGCTTCACCCGGATACTGCGGTACAGCGGGGAGGCGTCCAGTGCGGGGCGCGCGTCGGCCAGCACCCGCCAGGAACCGTCCTCGGCGGTGAACACGCGGGTCAGGCCAAGGTGTTGTTCGAGCCGGGCGAGCTGCTGCACGGTGGTGATCTCCGCCTGCTCGGCCGTGCCGGGCACGGATGCCGGCCGCGTGTCGGACACCTTCGCCAGCCGCTCGGCGAACCGCCCTGCGAACGCGAAGAGTTCCTCGGTGCCGTTGGTGTCCTCGGTGTCGAGATAGACCACCTGCGGGCTGGCACACGCCTGCTGTTCGAGACGGCAGACGTCCTCGGCGAGCGCGTCGAGCACGGCGTCATCGCACGCCGCCTGCCGGGTCAGGTAGGCGAAGGAGATCCGGTGGCCCCACTCGACCACGCGGCAGCCGGGCGGCGCCAGTTCGCCCGCCGCGCGCACCGCGTCCTCGCCGCCCCACACCGCGATCGCGTCGGCCTGCCCGCACAGTGCCTCCAACCACTCGCGGCGCGAGGACGGGAAATGCAGGGCGATGACGCGTTCGGCGATCAGTCCGGACGGGTCGGCGGCACCGAGCGCGGCGAGCAGGTCGAGCGCGAGGGACGAGTCGGAGCTGCTGGTCTTCAGCACGTTGACATTGCCTGCCAGCAGTCCCTCGACGACGCTCAGCGGTGCCACGGCCGCGGCGTTGCCGGGCGCGATGTGCACCAGAAGGCCGACGGGCGCCCAGGCCTCGTACACCGTCTCCCGGGCGTCCGGGCGGGTCAGCCGTTGCGGGCGCAGGTCCCCCAGCTCCCGGCGCAGCTTGCGCTCCAGCGCTTCCCGGGTGAGCGCGGCGGCCAGTTCGGCCAGGACGACCGCGGCCTCGCCGGCGGGCAGATGCCCGGCCAGACGGCCGTAACAGGCGGAGGCGGGATCCGTCAGATCGCGGGCGACCGCGGCGCAGGCGCCCAGCACCACGTCGCTGGGCAGGGGACGGGTCAGGAGCCGCCCGGCCAGCTCGGGCAGCCCGGCGAGCCGCCGTCCGGCCTCGGCCTCGTCGATGAACTCGCCCTGCCACAGGTGGAGTACGGGGTGCTGTACGGAGGTGGTCACGACATTCCCTTCATCAGTTCGGCGGCGGCCACCGCACAGCTGCGGTTGCGGCTCACTCCGGCGCGGCCGTGCACGGTGAACCAGTCGGTGGACAGCGGGCAGGGGCATGCGTCGCCCGGGTGCAGCGACGCGAGGTCTCCCATCACCACGCTGTGCGCGGGCACGGAGGTGATGTAGGGGCTGACCAGGTGCAGAAAGCCTCGTTCGCCGTACGGCAGCGGGCGCAGCGTCCCCGTGTCGCGCACCGCCGCACGCGACCACACGGGCACGTGCAGCCGGTGCTGCGCGCACTCGACGTACGGCACACAGTGCTCGACCGAGCCGAAGGTGTCGCGCACACGGTCCCCCGGCACGCCGAGGAGGTCGGTGACCTCGGAGTAGAACGCCTCCTTGCCGATCTGCCGGTCGGCGTGGCCCTTCCAGCCACCGCCGAGCACCACCAGCGATCCCTCGGGCAGGGTGAGTGGCCCCAGCCCCATCGCCCGCATCCGCTCCAGGGTGAAGTACAGGAACGCCGGGAAGCCCAGGATGCGGACCGGTACGTCGTCCTCGGCGTAGCGCCGGAGCGCGGCGATGCAGCCGTGCACGTCGAACTCGTGGCCGGTGCCGGTGTGCCGCAGGGCGTGCGTGGTGTGCCGGGCCGGGGCGAAGTCGCACAGGTAGTTGTCGGTGAACGACGTGCCCAGCTTCAGCGAGGGCGCGGGCTCGTAGCTGTACAGCAGGTAGTTCACGGGCTGCTCGGGGGTGATCCAGCCATAGTGGTCGAAGATCCGTGCCACCATGCGTTGCGCCGAGCGGATGGTCCACTCGTCGAAGAACATCTGCGACTTCTGGCCCGTGGTGCCCGAGGAGGTCAGATGCAGGAACACCTCGTCGCGTGGGACGGAGAGCACCTCGTGACGCTTGAAGAAGGCCGCGGGCACCAGGGGGGTGCGCACCCCGTCGCCGACGGTGGGCGCGGGCGTCTCGGCCGGGTCCTGAAGCAGGGCGGCGAAGAAGGGGGAGCGGCGGGCGTGCCAGGCGTTGGTCTCCGCCATGGCGGCGGCGAACAGCTCGTCGGTGACGGGGCCGTCGGCGTACGGCTCCACCAGGTCGCAGAGCCGCTGTACATGGCCGAGCGCCGCCGGGTCGGGAACCTCGACGGGAGCGAGATGGGGTTTCATCGGGACACCTCGGGAAGGGGCAGATAGGTGGCGGTCCAGGCGCTCAGGTAGGCGCGGAGGTACGGCCGGAGCAGCGGGCTGACGGCGGTGGTGCGGAAGTCGATCTGACGGCTGGTCCGCGACAGCACCACGTAGTCGTGGAGCCGGTCGCCGATGCGGCGCATCGCCGGGTAGACGGCGCTCGGCACGAAGCCGGAGGCGAGGAACACCTCAAGGGCCTCGGCGTCGGCCAGCGGAAGCAGCGCCTCGGCGTAGTCCGCACCGGCCCGGGTGACCGCGGCCATCAGCGCTTCCAGGGCGCCGGCCACCGCGGCCGGACGTGGATGGACGGCGACGAGCGCACAGCTCCCCGCCACGGCGTCGAGGTCGGCGTACGCCTCGAAGCTGCCGTCGGCGGCGACCAGGACCGCGTTGGGGGTGTGCAGCGGGAAGAAGCGGCCGTCGGCCTCCGGGAAGAGCTCCAGGAAGCGCCGCCGTACGAACGCCGGGGCGGTGATCAGCTCGATCGGCTCGGCACCGGTGGCCGCGGCCACGGCGGGGCGGGAGGGGACATGCCGGGTGCCGGCGTAGTCGATGCCGACGCCGGTGGCTCCGGCGGACAGCAGCGGCGACAGCCGTTCGGGCACGCTCGTCACCGGTTCGCGCTGTTCCAGCACTCCGTCGGCGTAGCGGGCGAACAAGGCGAGCGTCTCGCACCCCTCGACCTCGACGGCGTTCGGCAGGAGGCCGAGCGGACGGAAGCCGTTGCGTACGACGACGTGCTGCGGCCCCTCGGTGACCAGGCGGACGGTGGCGTACACCGAGTCCAGGCCGCCCGTGGCGAAGGCCGCGGCGCAGACCGCCCCGGTCAGCCGGGAGGCGAGCCCGCCGCCGCGATGGCCGGGGTGTACGGCGAGGCCGACGAGCTTTCCGATGCGGCTGCCCGGTTCGGTCAGCACGACGGCGGAGCCGACCAGGGCGCCGCCGGTGCGGGCGGTGAGCCAGTGTGCGGTGCCGTCGGTGATCAGCCGGCGCATGACCACCGGATCGCTGCCGAGCGGCACCGGATAGCCGTGCCCGTACACCTCGAAGTACAGCTGCCTCAGTTCGGCGATGTCCTGGACGGACGCGGGGTGCAGGACGGCGTTCACGTCGCCGCTCCCGTCGACGGCTGTCCGACGGAGGCCCGCCGCGCCTCGGCCCGGCCGCCCAGCCACCACAGCGCCAGTGCCACCGGTACGAGACCCGCGCCCTGGACCAGGCAGAGCGTGCGGGCGGCCAGATGGTCGCCCAGCGCGCCGAAGACGAGCGAGGACACGGGGAAGGTGGCACCCAGCAGCGCCTGCATGACCGCGAAGAACCCGGGCTTGTCGGCGGCGGGCACCAGTCGCTGGAAGAGCGCCACGAACCGCACGCCGATCACACCGACGCACCAGCCGACGACGGCCATCGAGACGACCGCCGCCGCGTGCCCCGCGAGCAGTCCCGGAAGGCCGAGGGCGGTGGCCATCACCGCGAGGCACACGCTGCCGACGGCGACAGGGCGGCCCGGCAGGCGCCCGCCGCTGAAGGATCCGGTCAGGGTGCCCGCACCGAGGGCCGCCTCCAGCGAGGCCACGGTCGAGCCGGTGGCGTGCAGTACCTCCCGGGTGTACAGGGGCATCACGACGTAGACGGCGGTGGTGAAGACGTTGGCGGCGGCGAAACAGACCAGCACCCGCCGGATGAAGGGCAGCCCGGCCAGGACCTGGCGCAACGGCCGTCGCCTCGGAGGCGGCCCGTCCGCGTCTCCGTGCCCGGCCCCGGTCCGGGGGAAGCGGGTGGCGCCGACCAGCAGGGCGGCCAGCAGGTACCCGGCCGCGCACGCGGCGATGACGGCGGCCAGTGAGCCCGCGTCGACGACGAGCGGGCCCAGCAGTCCCCCGCACAGCCCGGCGACGGACTGGGTCGACAGTTCGAATCCGGTGGCCGACTCGATGTCGGCGTCCTCGACGAGTTCCGGCACCGAAGTGGTCAGGCACGGATCGAACACCGCCTGACAGGCGGCCAGCGCGAGCCCGAGCGCATAGGCGGCGGCACCGGGCAGCATTCCGGCGTACGCCAGGACGGCCGCCGTACCCGCCGACGCACCCGCCACGGCCGCCGCGCCGGACAGCACCGTCCGGTGTGCGCATCGGGCGACGATGCCCGCCACGACCGGAGCGAGCGCGACCGCGGGCAGTGTGCTCACCATGAGGAACAGGCCCGAGGCGAGGCCGCGGTGCTCGCCGCCCGCGCGGCCGACCAGCCACCAGACCGCACCGACCTGGAACATCCTGCTCGCCGCCTGGGTGAGGAGTTGAGCGGCCCAGACCCTGCCGAAGGACGGATTGCGCAGCACGAGGGGCAGACGACGCACACGCGCAGGTGCCGCGGTCACGAGTGCGGCCGTTCGTCGACGACGCGGACGAGCTTGCCCGAGCGGGTGTTGACCGTGAGGTCCCGGTGCCGCACCCACTCGACGCTCAGTGGGTTCACGTGCCCCGCCGCGGTCGCGGTCGCGTAGAAGGGACGCTGAGCGAGGAGCGCGGCTACGACGGACTCGCCCAGCCCGGCGTGTTCCCTGCCGGGATCGGCGATCGCGAGCCGCAGCACCAGGCCGTCGCGGCCGTCGTGTCGCCGCACGACGAGCTGCAGGCCGGTCACCTCTCCTGCTGCGTCGGCCCGTTTGACGACGTCATGGACGTCCTCGGTGTACAGGGAGACGGGACCGACCCGCACGCCCTCCTCGGCGCGGCCGAGGATGCGGAAGACACCGGCGTCCCGGTCGACCCACTCGGCCCGGTCGCCCGCCGGATAGCGGAGCACCGGCATGAGCCGCCTGCGCAGGTCGGTGACGACGAGCCGCCCCGGCACGCCGTTCGCCTCGACGGGACGGTCGGTGTCGTCACAGAGGATCTCGACCACCGTGTACGGGGTGAACGCGCGGTGGACGCGTGGGTCGTCGCCGGGCACGGCCTCGCCGAGGAGACCGGCGTCCACGCTCGCGTATCCGAGGGAGCGCGGCCGGGCGTTCGGGAACGCGGCACGGAGCAGCGGGAGTTGGTCGCCGAAGAGGCATTCCCCGCCGAAGAACAGCAGCTCCACCTCCGGAAGTGTCCGGCCGGCGCCGGTGAGGCGCTCCGCGAGCGAGCACAGCGTGGTCGGTGTGCCGGCGACCACCTGGACCCGGAACTCCTCCAGCGTCGCCGCGGTGGACTCCCAGGGCGCCGCACCGCCGATGGGCAGGCGGACGTTGGCCACGGGAGAGCGGTGCAGCGCATCGAGGACGAAGCTGAAGCTGGCGTACAGGTCACCCGCGTAGAAGAGATCCGCCACCCGGTGGCCTGGCCGCAGCCCCGCTCGGACGAGCCCGGCACCGAACGCGCTCGTGAACTCCCGCCACTCCGTGCGGGTGTAGTAGGAGAACTTCGGTGACCCGGTGGTCCCGCCGCTGCGGAAGACGACCCCTTCGTCCAGCGGAGCGGTGAGCAGGCGGTTGTCCTGTGGCGAGTTGGCGCGCCAGAAGTCGGCCTGCGGCACCACCGGAAGATCTGTGAGATGGGTGACCTGCTCGGGGAGCCCGGCATAGAGCTCGCGGTAGAAATCCGAGTTGGCGCGAGCGAAACGTACGAGTTCCGCGAATGGTTGAACTGGCATCAATTCCTGCTCGAAGGCGTGGAACGCCGGCACGTTGAAATGACCGGCGAAGCGCGACGTAGCCGGTCCACTATGGCGGGCGTGAACCGTGTCGCTGAAGGCGTGAAATGCGGCGCACCCATCACGAGCGGGGCGTCCGGTGCACCAGGATATCTCACTATGCGGGACGGATTTGCGCCAACTGGCCCCGCACACAGGCGGCTTGATGCCGCCTCGGACGTATTCCACGGCCATTCGGTTCCTGCGGGCGCGGAGACGGTGATCACATTCAACGGACCATGCATAACAACTCGTTGAACACAGCTGAAGGGTGCCTTATGGAAAGGGGCCGGCGAAGGCGCTCCGGGCTGTGGCTGGAACGGAACCGTGTCGATCAGGGAGCGCTATTGTCGCGCGGGCCGTGACCGCCGTCGGCGGTGTGATCCCGACCGCAGCCACCGTAAACCGGAACACCATGACGGCGTATTCGTCGTCGGGCCACACCAGCGGATCATGCTCCCGCCGGCACAGCATCGAATCCGTCAGCCCCCGCGGCCGTTCTCAGGCGGTGACTTCCGTTAGCGCGGTGCGGATCTCGGTCGCGGTGCGCTCAACGGTGCGATGTCGGCTCCGGCAGTGCAGCCGCCGAGTGCACCCCACCCGCCTGTCAGGAAGGGTCCAGCCGCCGAGAGCCTTCCAGCGGCTCCGGGCGCAACGGCGCCAGGAGCTCGTGCAGGTCACGGTGGAGCCGGTGGGCGTCGAGCTCGTACGCCCGGCCGCGGCCGCGCGCGAAGAACACGGTCAGCGCCCCGAGGAGGAAGATGCCGAGCGTTACCGGCGCCACGAAGCCGAAGAGCGGCGCAATCATGATCCCGTTCACGGTCTCCAGCATCACTCCGGAGACCACCAGTGCGCCGCCGTCCCCTTCTGAATCCGGCACCACGTGAAGCCGGCCACAGAACGTGGCGCACTGACTGCGACCGGGCGCGTTGAGCGCGATCGAGCCGCCCGAGCCGATACGGCAGGCCGGCCAGGCGCCGAACCGCAGTCGGTGCCGGTGACCGTGACCCCCCTGCGTGTCCAGCCCGAACACCCCATCCGTGTGACGCGCCCCGAAGCTACCGGCCGTCGGCGAACCCGCCCTGCCGGGCAGACACATGAGCCCCACCCCGACGACCGACGGGATGGGGCTCGCTGGAGCGCCGGGCAGGCCTTGCACCTGCATCTCCCCACAGGAAGCGGGGCGTCTTTCCTTGGACCACCAACGCGTGTCCGGCTGCCGGAAATTCCGGCGACCGCAACGTGATCAACTGTAGCGCACGTGATCAGTCCGCCGACCCACAGCAAACCAGGAGTGGGCCGCCGGGAACAGAACCCGGCCGCCCACTCCGTATGCTCCGCAGTCGCGACCGCGCATTACGGAGTGACCTGGAGGAATTCCTTGTCAGTAAGGTCCGTTGACGTTGTCGATGGAACCGTAGCGGTGGTAGGCGTAGTTGCAAGCGGCGGTGATGTTGGCGACGGGGTCGTAGATGCTCGACGACGTACCCGGCACGTGGTAGGCGGTGAAGGTGGACTGGATCACCTGGAGCAGGCCGATGGAGGGGTGTCCCGCGGCGGCGTTGGAGTCCCAGAGATTGATGGCATTGGGGTTGCCGGAGGATTCCCTCATCACATTGCGGTAGATCCCGTTGTAGGAGCCGGGGATGCCGTTCTGGGCCATGATCGCCAGGGAGTGCTTGATCCAGCCGTCCAGGTTGTTGGTGTAGGTCTGGCCGCTGACGGCGGTCGTGGTGTTCGCGGCCTTCGTAGTGACTGCCGGCTTCACGGCGGGGGCTGATCCGGCGGGCAGGGTCAGGACCTGTCCCGGCCGGACGGTGTAGGGGCTGGCGATGTGGTTGGCGGACGCGATGGCGGGCCAGCCGCCGGGCACATGCTGGGTGCGGGCTATGGAGGACAGGTGGTCGCCGGCCCGGACGGTGTAGGTGGTCGCGGCGGAGGCGGCCTGGGCCGTGCCCACTGCGGCAGTGGAGACCAGGGCGAGGGCGCCGACGGTGACGGCGCCGCGAACGACGAGTCGGGGGGCCCGGGAGGGGCTCTTGCGGGCGTGACGGGGCATGGATCGGTCCTCTTCCAGAATTTGCATGACCCGCAGTTGCCGGTCCCCCACGGCAAACTGCACCGCTTTCGTTTCGGTGCGCTGCGGCGCGCACATTCTTAAGCCGTCGGGAATAAATCGACAATTCCCTCTTTTACTAGCTTGCTTCGTTGCCCGGTCAGCTTCTCGCGCCGCGAGTGTTGGGAAAATGGGGAGTTGTCGGCGGTTTCGAGCACTAAGGTGCGTCGTAAGTGAATTAAGTCACCTGCCCCGTCTGGATCATTCCGGAGGCTTAAATGGCAATGTATCGATTCTTTATTTCCTAATCGGACCAAATGGGACACTCTGCCGTGAATCCCCGCGCGGCGTGCTGCGGCGCTGGGTGACGGCCGCCGAGCTGGTGACGCGGCCGCCGTGTGACTGGGCGGCCTGCAGGGCGCACACACCCCGTCCGCGCCCTCGATACCCTCGCCCTGATGGACGCCCTGAAGATCGGGAAGGCCTGGAGCCACAACTACCGCCGACGGCTGAGCCTCGCCGACGGCGAGCGCCGCTACGACGGACTCGAGGAGCGGCTCGCCACGCGGCCGGTCATCCGGGCGCCCTCCATCGCCCTCGGCCCCGAGCGGGATCCCTTCACCGCTCCGGGCAAGGGCGCCTCGTACCGGGACAGGTTCACCGGCGCGTACGAGCACCGAACCCTGACGGGAATCGGCCACAACCTGCCCCGGGAGGCACCCACCGCCTTCGCCCGAGCCGTCATCGACATGGACCACTTCTGACGCGCTGCCCCCCAGCCTTGGGTCACCGTCTAGACAGGTGAGCAAGAAGGCCACGGGCTCGTTCCATCCCGGACCGGAAGGAGTTCGACCATGGAACGCCGGCACACCACGGAGTTCGCCGCGGCGGCACGCCGAGCGACCCGACGCGGTACGCCCGCGCCCCTGAGGGATCATGGATGTACTTCTGCTGCCCCGCCACCGGCCTGGGGCTGTGAGTCAGCCTGATCGATCAGCCACCGCCGGCCGATGACGGATCTTGCCCGGCATGGCAGTAACCAGTCAGAATGGTGATGTGAACCTGGACCATGTCTTCGTGTGCGGAAACCCGGCGCTCGACTTCGCCGCGACGCTCCGAGCGCGCCGTTCGGTGCGCTTCGAGATGTTCGCGACGCCGGAGAGGCTGAACGCGTGGTACGTGGAGTCCGGCATCGTCGACGCGGTCTCCCCCAGCCAGGAGGCCGACGTCGAGCAGGCGACGACGGTACGGGAAGCCATCTACCGGTTGGTCACCGCACGTCGGCTCGGGGAGCAGTACGACCGGGCGGCCCTGACCGTGGTGAACAACGCGGCACGCAAGCCGCCCGCGGTGCCGCAGCTCACTCCGGCGGGGCGCTGGACACAGGCAACGCCGGAAGAAGCCCTCTCCATGGTGGCGCGCCTCGCCATCGAGCTCCTGAACGGGCCGGACTTGCCCTTGCTCAAGGAGTGCGGCAATCCGGAGTGCACCCGCACCTACATCGACCGCTCGCGGGGCATGCGCCGGCAGTGGTGCGGCATGGATTCCTGCGGCAACAAGATCAAGGCAGCCGCGTACCGCGCCCGCAAGAAGAACGCGCCCGCGGCGGCCCGCTGACCCGACCCTCATCGCCGGCCATGGCAGCGGCGCGCTGTAAGCCGAGGTGGCGGGGGCGCAGGTGATCGTGGCACCACGGGACGGCGCAGGGCTCGCCCGGGCAGCCGGAGGCCGACAACGTCACGCTGGGCATGATCCGCCTCGGCATCAAGGGTTGCAAAGACTCCTTGCAAAGGCTCTTTGCAACTCGTAGTCTTCCGGCATGCCCGGCCAACCGCCTGCCCAAGAGATCACCGATGTCGAGGCGCTGCGTGCCTTCGCGCACCCGATGCGCCAGAAGATCGAGCAATGCCTGCGCCGGGGACCGGCCAATTCCGCAGCGCTCGCACGGGAGTTGGGCGAGAGCACGGGGCTGGTCAGCTACCACCTGCGGCAGCTGGCCAAGCACGGCTTCGTCGAGGAGGTCCCGGAGCTGGCGAAGGGGCGGGAGCGGTGGTGGCGGGCAGTACCGGGTGACCGGCGGTTCCCGCCGTACAGCCGGCAGACGCCGCAGATGCGCGAGGCACTGACCGAGATGCACCGGCTGAACCTCGCCGAACTGGTCGACTCCGCCCGGCGGTTCGAGGAGGCACGCGACACGCTGGGGCCCTGGGCCGACGCGGCGCTCTTCTCGCGCGCCACGCTCCGGGTCGACCCCGACCAACTCCGCGCGTTCTTCGAGGAGTACATCGCGCTCCTGTACCGGTACTCGGCCCCGGAGGAAGAAGGGGACGTGCCCGAGGCACGGACCGTGCTCGTCCGGCTGCTCGCCGTTCCCGAGACCGACTGACCGCGCGGCCCGACCGACAACGAAAGGGGACGCACGCCGTGCCGTTCTCGGCTACGTCCACATCACTGATACGGGCCGTACTGGCCGTCCTGTCCGGCGCGCTGGCCGGCGCCCTCCTTCTGCCGGCGGCGCCGGTGGCGTACGCCGGCGAGGACGGGCTGGTCCGCCAGGAGGTCACCTTCCGGGGCGGCGGCGGGCTCCTCCTGCACGGCACCGTCCTCAGCAAGGACGGGGCACCCGGCCCGCGACCTGGCATCGTACTCGTCGGCGGCTCGGGCTCCGGGCCCCGGGAGGAGTACCGGCAGGAGGCCGAGGCGTTCGCCCGGGCCGGGATCACCACGCTCGTCTACGACAAGCGGACCGCAGGCTATTCCCTGCTCCATCGAGACTTCGGTCTGCTGGCCGACGACGCACTCGCCGGAGTGCGGTTGTTGCAGTCCAGGAGCGGGGTGAACCCACGTCAGGTCGGGCTGTGGGGGTTCAGCGAGGGGGGCTGGGTGGCGCCGCTGGCCGCGTCGCGCTCGGCCGACGTCGCGTTCGTCGTCACCATCGGCGGATCCGGCTACGACCCGCTGCGTACCCAGGCCTGGGACCTGACCACACATCTGCGCCACCAGGGGGTGGGCGGACCGTTCCGTCGCACCGTGGCCGGTCCCACCGCCCAGTTCTTGGGCGACACCGGACTGTTCCCCGCGGCAGGCCACGACCCCGTGCCGGTGCTCGAGCGGCTCCACCGGACGCCGGTGCTGGCGCTGTGGGGCGATCACGACACGCAGGTGCCGCCCCGGGAGAGCGCACGGATCTTCCGCCGGGCCCTGGCCCGGGCAGGCAACCGGCACGCCGTCATCGGCTTCGTCGCCGGTGGTGCGCACAACGGGCACCGCACGTCGGACGGGTTCGACCGGATCGGCGGCCCCCTCTTCCACGGCAAGAAGCTGGGCGAGCTGGCCCCGGGCTATGCGCGGACCATGACCTCATGGGTGCGGGACGTCGCCGCCGGCCACCCGCCGGCCTCAAGCGCCGCCCCCGCACCCCGACAGGCGCTCGCCACCACCCCCGTACCGGGCCACGCCTGGTACGCCTGGCTCACCCCGGCGTTGCTGCTCCTCGGCTTCGCCGCCTATCCGGTGAGCGCCCTCCTGCGTCGGGGCCCCGTCCTGCGCCCGGTGCGATGGTTGGCCGGGCTCGGTCTGCTGGCGGTCGTGACGGCGGTGGCCTGCCCGCTCGCCGTCTTCGTGGCGGGGAACGGTGCGGCGGCTCCCGTGGTGTGGGGCCGTCCGGCGATGTGGCTGGTCGTGCAGGGGCTCGCCGTCGCCGTGGCGGTGTCCGCCTGTGTCTCGGCAGCCGCACTCCGGCGCCGACGGCCGACCCCGAGCTGGGCGCTCTGGCTCCGACTGGCCCCGGTGGGGCTGGCCGCGGTCGGGTTCGTGCCGTGGGCGGTGTGGTGGGGCGTTGCCGCGTGAGGACGGGGCGGCGGCAGGGCGAAGACGCCGCACGACGCCGACACGTGCCGGTGACGCTCGCACAGCTCCGGCACGTGCCGTGACGATGGGCGCCGGCACAGCGCGACGAGCACGCCCGCGATCAGGCTCGTCCGCAACCGCGGACCGTCCATCCCTGCTCTGCCCGTCGGTGGGCGGCGGAACGCAGCGCGGTTCCCGCGGGACAGCCGCTCCCGCCGAGATCTCCCACGTCCGCTCGCCGTAGCCCACGGCCATGTGAACCAGCAGCGGTGTGCTGTCGCGTGATCATCGTGTCGTTCCAGGCAGCAGCGACGACCCTGCCGGCGTGGCGTTGAAGGCCACGGTGTACCGAGCTCCGTCTCCTGCTGTCGCCCGGATGTCGCTCTGCGACCGCCGGGCGTCCAGGCCCGCACGCCGGTGCGGCGAGCTCGGCCAGGTGGCGCAGCCAGTCGATGAGATGCTCGGGGCCGAACGGCGGGAACCGGATGCCGCGCTCGCGGATGAAACGCGGCACCGCCGACCAGTCGTAGGTGAGCGTGACCTCAGTCTCGGACCCACGTCGGTCAGCGGCGCACGGCCGAGTGGGCGGAACCCGCGCCCGTACCCAGCGGCGCACCGGGGGCAGCACACTTCATGGTCTTCGACGTGGCCCGCTCGGGTGCCGACCTGGCATCCTGGGTGGCCAGGTAATCGATTCATGCCGGGAACCCACGCTGGCTACGCTTCCCGGCATGAATCCCGTGATCGACGTCCTGCCCGCGTCCGAGGTCGACTGCCTGGAGCGCCTCTGGGGTCAGCTCCTGGTCCACCACGCGCAGCAGGCGCCACACCTGACGGCACTCGGCGCGCTTCGCTCGCCCGAGGACTCATGGCGACTGCGACGGGGACAGTATCTTGACTGGCTGCAGGAGCCGCTCACCGCGGTACTGGTCGCTCGGGGCGGCCGTCGGTTGCTCGGCTATGCCGTCGTACGCGTCCTCGACGCTCCCGGGTCATGGCAGTGGGGGGATCGAGCCGGCGTGCTGGAAACCCTCGTGGTCGATGACCAGGCCCGGGGTGCCGGAGTCGGGCAGGCCCTTGTCAGGGCCGCTCGGGAGCGTCTTGCCGAATCGGGTGTCCAGGTCATGAAGATCTCCGTCATCGCGGGCAACGATGACGCCCTGCGCTTCTACGAGCGAGCAGGCGCCGTCGACTTCGTGAAGACGGTGGTCATGCCCGTCTCGGGGTGACGGCGCAGATCAGATTGATCGCTTGGTCGGTGTCCCGCGTTGGGCGTTGCGCGGCTCTCGGAACACAGGGGCGGCTCAGGCGGGCTTGCCCGTTGAGCTGTCACGCACGCGCACGGCGAGGGCTGCAACGTCGTCGTTGAGTCCACCGCCGCTGTGCCGGAGGAGATCCCGGTGGAGCGTGTCGAGCAGGGCCCTGGGCCCGGCGGAGGTCTGGCGACTCATCCAGTCCTGCAGGTCAAAGAACTCACCCTCTGCGTTACGGCTCTCGATGACGCCGTCGGTGTAGAAGAGCAACTGGTCGCCGGGGGCACACACGATCGTGTCGGTGGTGTAGTCGGCGCCGATGAGTGCCGCGAGGTTGAGCATCGGCGAGGCGGTGGTGGGGTCGAGGACCTGGAGCTTGCCTTGATGCAGGAGCAGTGGCGGAGGATGCCCGCAGTTCACGAGCCTGATGCGGTCGCCCTGGTGCGGGAACTCGGCGAGCACCACGGTGGTGAACTGCTCCAGCAGGTCCCCGGTGGGAAACGTACAGCTGTGCCGGGTGCTACTGACATCGAGGCGGCGGACGATGCCCTCCAGGGTGGGCTCGTCGTACGCGGCCTCCCGGAAGCAGCTGACCACCGCCGCAGCCGCTCCCACCGCGGGCAGGCCCTTGCCCCGCACATCGCCGATGATCAGCCGGACGCCGTACGGCGTGGCGACGGCTTCGTAGAAATCTCCGCCGATGCGGGCCTGCGCGGCGGCTGCGACGTACATCGACTCGATCTCGATGCAACCGACCCGGCCGGGCAGCGGACGCAAGAGCACTTTCTGTGCCGCGTCGGCGACGAGGCGGAGCTGGAAGAACGCCTGTTCCCGCTGGATGCGGACACGGCACGCGTACGCGGCGGCCACGGTGACCGCGGCAATGGCACCCACGGTGAACCAGGTGCCCAGGTCGGGGTAGACAAGGCTGAGCCCGACCATGATCGCGACGCAGACCGCTCCCAGCAGAACGGTGGGCAGCACGGGCCAGACAGACGCCGCGAGGGCAGGTACTGCAGTCAGGAGGCGGCTGAAAGCGATCTTTCGTGGAGTGGAAAACGCCAGGCTCGCGATAACCACAGTCAAGATCACTGGTGAGAGCCCGACGAGACTCCACCGCCTACGGAGCAGACGACGAGAGCACATCCACCCAGTCCACGGCACGAAAGACAGCATAACGGCATATGCCGGACCCAGTGACTCAGGGCGCGAGTACAGCTTTCACCCGGTCGGAGCAAAACCCTGAATCGGTCGAGGGCGCACAATGGGTGCATGGCTGGTCGCTGGCAGTTCTGGATCGACCGTGGCGGCACATTCACCGATGTCGTGGCCGTGACGCCGGATTCCGAGGTGCTCAGCCGCAAGCTGCTGTCGGAGCAGCCGGAGGCGTACCAGGATGCGGCGGTCGCCGGGATCCGTCAGATGCTGGGCCTGGAGGAGGACGAGCCGATCCCGGGCGACCGGATCGAGGTGGTGAAGATGGGCACCACCGTCGCCACCAACGCGCTGCTGACACACACCGGCGAGCCGACCGTCCTGGTGGTCACCCGGGGCTTCAGGGACGCCCTGCGCATCGCCTACCAGAACCGCCCCCGCATCTTCGACCGGCGCATCCTGCTCCCGGAGGCCCTGTACGACCGGGTGATCGAGGTGGAGGAACGGGTGGGCGCGCACGGCGAAGTCGTGCGTCCGCTGGACCTCGACGCCGCGCGCGAGGCGCTGGCCGCGGCATACGCGGACGGGTTCCGCAGCGCCGCGGTCGTCTTCCTGCACGGCTACCGCCATTCCGCGCACGAGGCCGCCGTCGCCGAGGCCGCCCGCGCCGTCGGCTTTCGGCAGGTCAGCTGCTCGCACGAGGTCAGCCCGCTGATCAAGCTGGTACCGCGCGGCGACACGACCGTGGTCGACGCCTACCTCTCCCCCATCCTGCGCCGCTATGTGGACCAGGTGGCCGCTGAGCTGCACGGTGTGCGGCTGATGTTCATGCAGTCCGGGGGCGGCCTGCGCGAGGCGGGCCACTTCCGGGGCAAGGACGCCGTGCTGTCCGGCCCGGCGGGTGGGGTCGTGGGCATGGCGCGCGCCGCCGCCGGCGCGGACCATGACAGGGCGATCGGCTTCGACATGGGCGGCACCTCGACCGACGTGTCCCACTACGCGGGCGAGATCGAACGGGTCCTGGGCACGCAGGTGGCCGGAGTGCGGATGCGGGCACCGATGACCGACATCCACACCGTCGCCGCGGGCGGTGGCTCGATCCTGCACTTCGACGGGATGCGCTACCGCGTCGGCCCGGACTCGGCCGGCGCCGATCCCGGACCGGTCTGCTACCGGCGCGGCGGTCCGCTGACCGTCACCGATGCCAACGTCATGGTCGGCCGCATCCACGCCGCCTTCTTCCCCCGGGTGTTCGGTAAGGACGGCGACCAGCCGCTGGACGAGGGCGCGGTCCGTGCCCGGTTCACCGAGCTGGCCGAGCAGACCGCCGCCGCGACCGGCAGGCGTCGCAGCCCGGAGGAGGTCGCGGCGGGATTCCTCGACATCGCCGTGCTCAACATCGCGAACGCGGTGAAGAAGATCTCCGTACAGCGCGGCCGCGACATCACCCGCTACGCGCTGGTCGCCTTCGGTGGCGCGGGCGGCCAGCACGCCTGCGCGGTCGCCGACCGGCTCGGCATCGACACCGTCCTGATCCCGCCGCTCGCCGGGGTGCTGTCCGCGTACGGCATCGGGGTGGCGGACGCGGTCGCGCTGCGCGAACGCTCCGTCGAGGCCGCCCTCGACCGGCAGGAGACGGCAGCCCGCGTCGAGTCCGTCCGCGCCGAGCTGGAGGAACGGGCACGCGCGCAGCTGCGCGAGGACGGCGTGCCGGACGCCACCGTCCGCACGGCCGCCCGCGCCCTGCTGCGCTACGAGGGCACCGACTTCTCGCTGCCCGTGCCGCTGGGCCCGGCCGACGCCATGCGGGCCCACTTCGAACACGACCACCGCGACCGCTACGGCTTCACCATGAGCAAGCCGCTGGTCGTCGAGGCCATCGAGCTCGAGGCCACCGGCTCCTCCGGCCCGAGCACCGCCGCGACGACCGTCCTGCCGCCGCAGACCAGCGCACTGCGACCGGCCGACACCGTACGGATGTTCACCGAGGACCGCTGGCAGCCGACCCGGCTGTACCGACGGCAGGACTTGCGCCTCGGTGACAGCGTCGAGGGCCCGGCGATCATCGCCGAGGCGGATGCGACCACGGTCGTCGACCCCGGCTGGCGGGCCGCGGCCGATGAGCACGGCGACCTCGTCCTCACCCGATCCCGCCCCCGCCCGTCCCGTACGGCGGTCGGCACCACCGTCGACCCGGTGATGCTGGAGGTCTTCAACAACCTGTTCATGTCCATCGCCGAGCAGATGGGTGTACGCCTGGAGAGCACCGCCCACTCGGTCAACATCAAGGAACGCCTCGACTTCTCCTGCGCGCTCTTCGCGCCCGACGGCAGCCTCATCGCCAACGCGCCCCACATCCCCGTACACCTGGGCTCCATGGGCGAGTCCATCAAGGAGGTCCTGCGCCGCAACCGGGGCTCGATCCGGCCCGGCGACGTCTACGCCATCAACGACCCGTACCACGGCGGCACCCACCTGCCCGACATCACCGTCGTCACCCCGGTCTTCGACGAGGCGGGCGAGCGGCTCCTCTTCCTGGTCGCCTCGCGCGGCCACCACGCCGAGATCGGCGGCATCAGCCCCGGATCCATGCCCGCGTTCAGCACCGTCATCGACGAGGAGGGTGTGCTCTTCGACAACTGGCTGCTGGTGCGTGACGGACACTTCCGCGAGGACGAGACCCGGCAGCTGCTCACCAGCGCCCGCTACCCCTCACGTGACCCGGACACCAACCTCGCCGACCTGCGCGCCCAGATCGCCGCCAACGAGAAGGGAATCCACGAACTGCGCCGCGTCATCGAGCAGTTCGGCCTCGATGTCGTCCACGCCTACATGCGTCACGTCCAGGACAACGCCGAGGAATGCGTACGCCGCATCATCGCCACCCTCGACGACGGCGAGCACCGCTACGAGACCGACAACGGCGCCGTCATCCAGGTCGCCCTGCACATCGACCGCGAACGGCGCAGCGCCGTACTGGACTTCACCGGCACCTCACCCCAGCAGCCCGGCAATCTGAACGCCCCCACCTCCGTCGTCATGGCAGCCGTGCTGTACGTCTTCCGCACCCTCGTCGCCGACGACATCCCGCTCAACAGCGGCTGTCTGAAGCCCCTCGACGTGCGCATCCCCGCCGGCTCCATGCTCTCCCCCGCCTATCCGGCCGCCACGGTCGCCGGGAACGTCGAGACCTCCCAGGCCGTCACCGGCGCCCTGTACGCCGTCCTGGGCGCCCAGGCCGAGGGCTCCGGCACGATGAACAACGTCTCCTTCGGCAACGACCGCTTCCAGTACTACGAGACCGTGGCCTCCGGCGCGGGCGCGGGCGAGGGCTTCGACGGCGCGGATGCCGTGCAGACCCACATGACCAACTCCCGCCTGACCGACCCCGAGATCCTGGAGTGGCGCTATCCGGTGCGTGTGGAGGAGTTCCGCATCCGTGAGGGCAGCGGCGGCGACGGCCGCTGGCACGGCGGGTGCGGAGTGGAGCGCCGGATCCGGTTCGCCGAGCCGATGACGGTCGCAGTAGTCTCCGGTCACCGCCGCATCCCGCCCTACGGCATGGCCGGCGGCGAACCCGGCGCCCTCGGCGAGAACCTGATCGAACGCGCCGACGGCAGCACCGATCGGCTGCGCGGCTGCGACACGGCGGACGTCACGAAGGGCGACCTCCTGGTGATCCGCACCCCCGGCGGGGGCGGATATGGACCCGCCGAAGGCATCCCGCCCGCTCGGTGACGAGGCGCACGACGAAATGGGTCCCCCAAGATCCTCGCCCGAGTCACAGACCGCTGTGCGTACCGGTTTCCGTCAATCCCCCGGGGGCCGGTTCGCCCAGGCGCTCGGCCAACTGGAGCAGGGCGGGCAGTGCCTCCTCGACAGCCACCCGGGCATGGTCGTCGAGCGCGGCGAGGGCCGCGTCGATGCGGCGTTCATGGGCCGCGGTCCAGACGGCGAGCCTCTCCCGTCCCGCATGGGTGAGGGCGACGACGGAGACACGGTGGTCGGCCGGGTCCACGTCACGCGTGACCAACCCGGCGGCGATCATCCGGCCGATCAGCCCGCTGACCGTACTCTGCGCCAGGCACAGCCGGGCGCCCATGTCGCTGACCCGTGCCGGCGAGTAGGCGCTGAGCACCTGCAGGAGCTCGACCTGCGCCATGGGCAACCTCGCGGGCCCCGACACCGGCAGCGGCGTCGGCGTCCGAAGTCACCGCGGGCGCTTGAGCACATCGCGCTCCTGGAGTGGGACGAGGAGCAGTGGCGGCTTGACCCTCCACGCCCCATCCCCGCGGCCCCGTGGATCAGTGGAGGTGCGGGGCGTGACTCAGTAGGCGGAGTTGACGTTGTCGATGGAGCCGTAGCGGTGGGCGGCGTAGTTGGCCGCGGCGGTGATGTTGGCG
>NZ_JBSFJZ010000044.1:0-92339 GCF_053598315.1 Streptomyces sp. NPDC001153 | reverse complement strand
CCATCCCCTCCTCTCTTCGGTTGGGGCCGTGGCATTTTCTTTCGTGGTGGGGGTGTCCTGGGGGGGGGTGGCCCCGCGCGGGGGCCGGGGCGCCGGCCGGGCCGGCGCGCGGAGCGCGGGCACGCCGTTCCTCAGCTTCTACACCCCCGGCGAGATGCTGCACCTGGCCCGCGAGGCCGGTTTCACGGACGCCCGCCACGTCCCGGGCGCCTCGCTCGCCGAGCGCTACTTCACCGCCCGCACCGACGGCCTGCGCCCGTCAACCGGAGAGGACCTGCTGCTGGCCCGGACCTGACACCGTCACCCCTCCTGCTCGCGCAGACACCACTCGACGCAGGCCCACCGAACTGGTCACCCCGGACGGTCACCTGGCATGGCAGCGCCGGACCACGGTGTGGGGTGCGCGTTCCCCGCACCACCGGACGGCGCGTCTTGCCTCGCTTGCCGGAACGTGCGACATTCCGGGGACTTTCCGCCGGGTAAGCAGGGAAGGCCCTGACAGCGCCGAAAGAAGCGCACGCGCTGGTCAGGGCCCACATCCTCAGCACTCGATGATGTTCACCGCGAGCCCGCCCCGCGCCGTCTCCTTGTACTTCACGCTCATGTCCGCGCCGGTGTCCTTCATGGTCTTGATGACCTTGTCCAGGGACACCTTGTGGGAGCCGTCGCCGCGCATGGCCATCTTCGCCGCGGTGACCGCCTTCACCGCGGCCATGCCGTTGCGCTCGATGCACGGGATCTGGACCAGGCCGCCGACCGGGTCGCAGGTCAGGCCGAGGTTGTGTTCCATGCCGATCTCGGCCGCGTTCTCGACCTGCTCCGGGGAGCCGCCGAGGACCTCGGCCAGCGCGCCCGCGGCCATCGAGCAGGCGGAGCCGACCTCGCCCTGGCAGCCGACCTCGGCGCCGGAGATGGACGCGTTCTCCTTGAAGAGCATGCCGATCGCGCCCGCGGCCAGCAGGAAGCGCACCACGCCGTCCTCGTCGGCGCCGGGGACGAAGTTGATGTAGTAGTGCAGGACCGCCGGAATGATGCCCGCCGCGCCGTTCGTGGGGGCGGTCACCACCCGGCCGCCGGCCGCGTTCTCCTCGTTCACCGCCATCGCGTAGAGCGTGATCCACTCCATGGCGTGGGCCAGCGGATCGCCCTCGGCGCGCAGCTGGCGGGCGGAGACGGACGCGCGGCGGCGCACCCTCAGGCCGCCGGGCAGGATGCCCTCGCGGGACATGCCGCGCTGCACGCACTCGCGCATCACCCGCCAGATCTCCAGCAGGCCCGCGCGGATCTCCTCCTCCGTGCGCCAGGCCCGTTCGTTCTCCAGCATCAGGGAGGAGATCGACAGACCGGTCTCCTTCGTGAGGCGGAGGAGCTCGTCGCCGGTGCGGAAGGAGTACTTCAGGACCGTGTCGTCCAGCTTGATCCGGTCCGCGCCGACCGCGTCCTCGTCCACCACGAAGCCGCCGCCGACCGAGTAGTACGTCTTCGACAGCAGCTCCGCGCCCGAGGCGTCGTACGCCCACAGCGTCATGCCGTTGGCGTGGTACGGCAGGGCCTTGCGGCGGTGCAGCACGAGATCCTTGTCGTAGGAGAAGGGGATCTCGTGCTCGCCGAGGAGCCTGATCCGGCCCTCGGTCCTGATCGCCTCCACGCGCGCGTCCGCCGTCTCCACGTCCACCGTGCGCGGCGAGTCGCCGGCCAGACCGAGCAGCACGGCCTTCGGGGTGCCGTGGCCGTGCCCGGTCGCGCCCAGGGAGCCGTACAGCTCCGTCCGGACGGTAGCTGCCTTTTCCAGCAGCCCCTCGTTGCGCAGGCGGCGGGCGAACATCCGCGCCGCGCGCATCGGGCCGACCGTGTGGGAGCTGGACGGGCCGATGCCGATCGAGAACAGGTCGAAGACCGAGATGGCCACGGTCACTCCTCAAGACAGCAAAAACAGGGGGGTGGTGGGGCACCCGCCGGCACCTTGCGGCGCCGTCCTCACGAGTGCCCCACCCGGGATCTACTTGTCCGGGCCTACTTGTTCAGGCCCGGGTACAGCGGGTGCCTGTCGGCGAGCGCCTTCACGCGCGCCTTGAGCGCCTCCGCGTCGTAGGACGGCTTCAGCGCCTCGGCGATCACGTCCGCGACCTCGGCGAAGTCCTCGGCCGTGAAGCCACGGGTCGCCAGGGCGGGCGTGCCGATCCGCAGGCCCGACGTCACCATCGGGGGACGCGGGTCGTTCGGGACCGCGTTGCGGTTGACCGTGATGCCGACCTCGTGGAGACGGTCCTCGGCCTGCTGGCCGTCCAGCTCGGACTCGCGGAGGTCGACGAGGATCAGGTGCACGTCCGTGCCGCCGGACAGGACGCTCACGCCGGCCTCGCGCGCGTCCGCCGCCGTCAGGCGCTCGGCGAGGATGCGCGCACCCTCCACGGTACGACGCTGGCGCTCCTTGAACTCCTCCGAGGCGGCGACCTTGAAGGAGACCGCCTTCGCCGCGATCACGTGCTCCAGGGGACCGCCCTGGAAGCCCGGGAAGACGGAGGAGTTCAGCTTCTTCGCGAAGTCCTTGCCGCGGGCGAGGATGATGCCGCCGCGCGGACCGCCGAGCGTCTTGTGCGTGGTGGAGGTGACCACGTCGGCGTACGGCACCGGGTTGGCGTGCAGGCCGGCCGCGACCAGGCCCGCGAAGTGCGCCATGTCGACCCACAGGTACGCCTCGACCTCGTCGGCGATCCGGCGGAAGGCGGCGAAGTCCAGCTCGCGCGGGTACGCCGACCAGCCCGCGATGATCACCTTCGGGCGGTGCTCCTTGGCGAGCCGCTCGACCTCGGCCATGTCGACCAGGCCGGTCTCGGCGTCCACGTGGTAGGCAACCACGTTGAACTGCTTGCCGGAGAAGTTCAGGCGCATGCCGTGGGTCAGGTGGCCGCCGTGCGCCAGGTCCAGGCCGAGGATGGTGTCCCCGGGCTGGGCGAGGGCGAACAGCGCCGCCTGGTTGGCGGAGGCGCCGGAGTGGGGCTGGACGTTGGCGTACTCGGCGCCGAACAGCTCCTTGATCCGGTCGATGGCGATCTGCTCGGCGACGTCGACGTGCTCGCAGCCGCCGTAGTAGCGGCGGCCCGGGTAGCCCTCGGCGTACTTGTTGGTCAGCACCGAGCCCTGCGCCTCCATCACCGCGAGCGGGGCGAAGTTCTCGGAGGCGATCATCTCCAGCGTGGACTGCTGGCGGCCGAGCTCGGCGTCGACCGCGGCGGCGATCTCCGGGTCCAGCTCGTGCAGGGACGTGTTCAGGACGGTCATACGGCTACGACTCCTCAGCCGGCGTTCTGGGCGGTGTACTCGTCGGCGGAGAGCAGGTCGGCCGGCTCCTCCGCGACGCGCACCTTGAACAGCCAGCCGCCCTCGAAGGGGGCCGAGTTCACCAGCGAAGGGTCGTTGACGACGTCCTCGTTGATCTCGGTGATCTCACCGGTGACCGGCGAGTACAGGTCGGAGACCGACTTGGTGGACTCCAGCTCACCGCAGGTCTCGCCCGCGGTCACCGTGGAGCCGACCTCGGGGAGCTGGGCGTAGACGACATCGCCGAGCGCGTTGGCCGCGAACTCGGTGATGCCGACCGTCGACACGCCGTCCTCGGCGGGCGACAGCCACTCGTGCTCCTTGCTGTAGCGCAGCTGCTGGGGGTTGCTCATGGCCTGAATTCTCCTGTACGCGCGGAAGTGCTGATGAAGGGGGGACTGCTGAGACCGCTGGTGAGCAGCGGAAAGTGCGCGGGGTCACACAGTGACCGCGCCCAGTGTCTACTTCTGGCGCTTGTAGAACGGCAGCGCCACGACCTCGTACGGCTCGTGGCTGCCCCGGATGTCCACGCCGACGCCCTCGGTGCCCGGCACCGCGTGCGCCGCGTCGACGTAGGCCATGGCGATCGGCTTGCCCAGGGTGGGGGAGGGGGCGCCGGAGGTGACCTCGCCGATCACCTCGCCGCCCGCGACCACGGCGTACCCGGCGCGCGGCACCCGGCGGCCCTCGGCGATCAGGCCGACCAGGACCCGCGGCGGGTTCTGCTCAGCCTCGGCGGCGGCCTCGGTGAGCGCCTCGCGCCCCACGAAGTCGCCCTTCTTCTCGAACTTCACCACCCGGCCGAGCCCGGCGTCGAAGGGGGTGAGGGAGGTGGTCAGCTCATGCCCGTACAGCGGCATGCCCGCCTCCAGGCGCAGGGTGTCCCGGCAGGACAGGCCGCACGGGACCAGGCCGACGCCCTCGCCGGCCTTGGTCAGCGCCTGCCACAGCTCGACCGCGTGCTCGGGCTTCACGAACAGCTCGAAGCCGTCCTCGCCGGTGTACCCGGTGCGGGCGATCAGGGCCGGGACGCCGGCGACCGTGCCGGGCAGGCCGGCGTAGTACTTCAGGCCGTCGAGGTCGGCGTCGGTGAGGGACTTCAGGATGCCGGGGGACTCGGGGCCCTGCACGGCGATCAGCGCGTACGCGTCCCGGTCGTCGCGCACCTCGGCGTCGAAGCCGGCGGAACGCTCGACCAGGGCGTCCAGCACCACCTGGGCGTTGGAGGCGTTGGCGACGACCATGTACTCGGTCTCGGCCAGCCGGTAGACGATCAGGTCGTCCAGGATGCCGCCGTCGGCCCGGCAGATCATGGTGTAGCGGGCGCGGCCCACGCCGACGGAGGCGATGTTGCCGACCAGGGCGTAGTTGAGGAGGTCGGCCGCCGCGGCGCCGGTGACGGTGATCTCGCCCATGTGGGAGAGGTCGAAGAGGCCCGCCTTCGTCCGCACGGCGATGTGCTCGTCGCGCTCGGAGCCGTAGCGCAGCGGCATGTCCCAGCCGGCGAAGTCGGTCATCGTCGCACCGAGCGAGCGATGCAGGGCATCGAGCGCGGTGTGGCGCAGCTCAGTGGGTTCGGTACTGCTCATCGGTCGGTCGTCTCCCAGGGAAGGACAGGACGGGCGAGGAACGGTCCTCCCCATCTGTCATCGGAACCTGAGAGGTTCGCCAGGACCGCCACGGGGACGATCACGGCTTGCACCTTGGGTGGAGCCACTGCGGCAGCGGCCCGCTTTTCAGATGTGCCTCGCCCGCGCGGTAACGGGGCCTGAGAGATTCAAGGGAGGGACTTGCTCCTTCGGCGTCCCAGCGAAGGCTGCTGGGAACTCTCCCGCGCGGATTCAAACGGCCGGTATGCAGTTGGCGGCCACATCATTGCACGCCGCACCCCCGCCCGTCAGGGCCGCATCTGTAACCGAGCTGTGGCGGGACGCGCACGTAACCGCCGGGCATCGTGCATTACCGTCCCTTTACATGTGCGGGGCATGAATATTGCCAAGCCCATGGGGGAGGACGATCACGGTGAACAGGACCCCGGTGTACGCCACCGTCACCACCGGCATCGCAGTGCCGAGGCAGCGCTCCGCCGCGGCCCAGGTCGTCCGTGACCTGCGCGACCGCGCGGGCCGCGGCCCCGGCGCCCTGACCTTCGGCCCCCGCGACCTGGTCGTGATCACCGGGCTGCCCGGCAGCGGCAAGTCCACTCTGATGCGCCGTGCGGTCGCCGACCGCCGCATCGACTCCCAGGACACCCGCGACCGCTTCGCGGCCCGCCTGCCCCGCGCCCTCCCGTACGCCTTCTACCGCCCCCTGGTCCGCCTCGCCCACTACGCCGGTCTGCGCCGCGCCCTGCGCACCGGCGAGGGCGTCGTCGTGCACGACTGCGGCACCCAGCGCTGGGTGCGCGCCTGGCTCGCCCGCGAGGCCCGCCGCCGTGGCGGCACCCTCCATCTGCTTCTGCTCGACGTCACCCCCGACACCGCGCGAGAGGGCCAGCGCGAGCGCGGCCGGGGCGTCTCCGTCTACGCCTTTGGCCGCCACCGCCGTACGACCGCCCGGCTGCTCGCCGCGGTCGAGCGCGGCGAGCTGCCCGCGGGCTGCGGCGCGGCCGTGCTGCTGGACCGCCCGGCGGCGGACGCCCTGCAGCGGATCATGTTCACGAGGTGAGGCGCTGTCACAGCCACCCGATAGCCTTCATGGTCACAGCAGTGGTTCCCAGCAGGCGGTAGGCAGATGGACTTCCCGGCGGACATTCCCGCGGACTTCCCGGCACAGGCGCACCCCCAGCCGCACGGCGGCTGGCCCGGCAACGAACTGGAGGAGGTGCTCTCGGCCTCCCTCGGCATACCCGCCGCGGCCGGCCGGATCATCGAGGTGCTGGGGCGGAGCCTGCTCTGGATCCCGCTGCCGGCCGGCGGTGGCCCGGACAGCGGCGCCCTCGACCTGCCCACGCTGGACATCGACGGCCAGGCCTACGTCCCGGTGTTCAGCTCCGAGGAGCAGCTGCGCCAGGCGACCGGCTCCCACATGGCGTACACCATCGCCCCCGCCGTGGAGTTCGCCCGCGGCCTGCCCCCGCAGGTCGGCCTCGCGGTCAACCCCGACGCGCTGGTCGGCATCCCGCTCCCGCCCGCCGCGGTGGCCGAGCTGTGCCGGGCCGGCCGTACCCCGTTGGACGGCCCGAACACCGGCGCCCGGGTCCGCCTCTTCGAACCCGACTGGCAGGACGACCCGGTCGACTTCCTCTCCGCCGCGTCCGCCGAGTTCGCCGGGACCGGCGTGGTCCTCACCGCCCGCCGCTGCCTGGCCGCCATAGAGACGGACGACCCGGTGATGTTCGTGGGCGTGGAGCTCTCCCAGTGGGAGGGCGACCTGCGCACCCTGCCCCTGCAGGCCCTGGGCAGAGCCCTCGGCAAAGTCCCGGTCAGGTGGCCGGTCAACCTGGTCCTCATGGACGTCACGGACGACCCGGTGTCCGAATGGCTGAGGTCGAACGTCCGTCCCTTCTATCAGTACGGCCACTGAACTGCCCCAGGGGGCGCGAGGCTGTGTTCTGTATGCGGCTGCGCCGCGCACGCACCCGGGGCCCCGGGCCAGGAGGCGCATAAGCTGTCTCCCGACACCGGGGCACAAGAAGAAGGGCACGACAGGTGAGCGCGAGCCACAGCGGCAGCGTCAGCGTGGAACACACGCTGCGCCAGGTCACCCCCGGCCGCTACGACGCCTACGAGGCCCTGCTCCGCGCCCTCGCCACCCCGTCCTCCGGCCAGATCTGGATGCTCCTGTGGCACGGCCAGGCCGGCTCCCCGGACGCCCAGTACGGGAACATGGAGGTCGACGGCTTCCATTACGCCCCCTGCGTCACCTCCGCCCAGGAACTCTCGGCCAGCGGCTGGAACCGGTCGTACGAGGTCGTC
This sequence comes from Streptomyces sp. NPDC001153, assembly GCF_053598315.1. Classification (NCBI taxonomy): domain Bacteria; kingdom Bacillati; phylum Actinomycetota; class Actinomycetes; order Kitasatosporales; family Streptomycetaceae; genus Streptomyces; species Streptomyces sp. NPDC001153. The sequence continues at coordinate 85,101 of NZ_JBSFJZ010000044.1, read as the reverse complement.
GACGGGCTCGACGTGGCCCGCACCCTCTATCCCGACCACTACGGCCTCTGGCTCAACCCGCACGCCCCCGGCGGCGGCGTCGGCATCCCCTGGCTGGACCTGCGCCGCATCGCCACGGGCCTGGACCGCCAGCCCGCGGGCCCCCTCCGGCTGACCGAACCCGGCATCGAGATCCCGCAGTTCTACGCCCTCCTCGCGCAGAACGCCCACCGCACCCCGGCCCTGCGCTCCCTGCGCCGCGCCTGGGTGCAGCCGGCGCTCGGCGCGCCGTACCTCGCCATCGGCCTCGACGTGTACGACACCTCCCCGGCCGCGGTCGACTCGGTCCGCGCGATGATGCAGCAGTCCATCGGCGCGGTCCCGGAGGGCCTGCCGGTGTCGACGGTCGCCATGACCGACGACTACGACCCGGTCGTGATGTGGATGCGGGCCAACGCCCGGCCCTTCTACGACCGCGAGGCCCACGCGGCCCCGGCGCCGGCCGCCGGTCCCGGATACGGATACACGAGCCCGCGGCCCTACTGAGCCGCACCTCTGTGACGCCGGTCACCATGGCGTCTCCGGGGCTCTCAACTGCCCTGTCCGGCCGCCCGGTTCGAGGCGGAGTGCCCCTCATGTTCTCCGTCCGACAGGCGATCTTCCCTGTTCGGATAACGGATTCCCCTAGGCGGCATCACGTTTACGCATACTTTCTCCATCAGATCTGGCGCGTGATCGAGAGCGCGTTGAAGACTCGCCTCTCAAGACGCGAGGCCATCGATCCTGTGATCGAACCAGTCACAGGAACAGCTGGATCTCTGGGCCGTCACCCACGTGCGGCCGGCGCAGGTAAGTGAACCAAGCCGCCCACAGCGGCGGACAAAGGCCGGTCACCACCGGCGAGAGGGGTCAGGTCAACAGTGACCGCACCGATCGAGACCACCGGCGCGGAGGCCGGAGCGCCTCCCGAGTCCGTGCTCGCCGGGGCCAAGAAGAGCCAGATCGAAGGGCGTTCACTCAGCCAGATCGCCTGGACCCGGTTCAAGCGGGACAAGGTCGCCGTGGCAGGCGGGGTCGTCGTCATCCTGCTCGTGCTGATGGCGGTGTTCGCCAAGCCGATCGAGTGGATCTTCGGGCTCGACCCGGACAAGTTCCACCAGGATCTCATCGACCCGGCGCTCCTCGCACCCAAGAGCGGCTGGGGCGGCATGAGTTTGGCCCACCCGCTGGGTGTGGACCCGCAGTACGGCCGCGACATGCTCGCCCGCATCATCGACGGCTCCTGGGTCTCCCTCCTGGTCGCAGGTGGCGCCACCCTCCTCTCGGTGGTCATCGGCACCGTGCTCGGCGTCATCGCCGGCTACTACGGCGGCTGGGTCGACAGTCTCATCAGCAAGCTCATGGACACCTTCCTGGCGTTCCCGCTGCTGCTGTTCGCCATCGCCATCTCGGCCTCCGTGCAGGACGGCTTCTTCGGGCTCAACGGTCTGCCCCTGCGGATCTCCGTGCTGATCTTCGTGATCGGCTTCTTCAGCTGGCCGTACATCGGGCGTATCGTGCGCGCTCAGACGATGACCCTGCGCAGGCGGGAGTTCGTCGAGGCCGCCACCAGCCTGGGAGCCCGCGGTCCGTACATCCTGTTCCGGGAACTGCTCCCCAACCTCGTCGCGCCGATCCTCGTCTACTCGACGCTGATCATCCCGACGAACATCCTCTTCGAGGCCGCGCTGAGCTTCCTCGGAGTCGGCATCGCTCCGCCGCAGGCCTCCTGGGGCGGCATGCTCAGCAACGCCGTGGATCTCTACACCGCAGATCCGCAGTACATGTTCGTGCCCGGACTGGCGATCTTCATCACCGTCCTGGCCTTCAATCTGCTGGGTGACGGGCTGCGTGATGCGCTCGATCCTCGCAGCAAGTGATCCATCGATAGAGGGGGCTTTCCTCAACGTGAAGACCAGAAGGGTTATCACCGCCGTGGCCACGGTCACGGTGCTCTCCCTGAGCGCGGCCGCCTGTGGCGGTGGGAGCAAGAGCAGCAGTGGCGGCAGCGGCAGCAAGGACGCGGCGCTGGACTCCATCGCCAACGCGTCGAGCAAGAAGGGAGGTACGGTCACGCTGGAGGACTCCGACGTGCCGGACTCCCTGGACCCGGGCAACACCTACTACGGCTTCGTGCAGAACTTCTCGCGCCTGTACGCGCGGACGCTCGTCACGTTCAAGCCGGCCGCGGGCAAGGACGGCCTCACCGTCGTCCCGGACCTCGCGACGTCCCTGGGCACGCCCAGCAAGGACGCCAAGACCTGGACCTACCACCTGCGTCCGGGCCTGAAGTACGACGACGGGTCCCCGATCACGTCGAAGGACGTCAAGTACGCCATCGAGCGCTCCAACTTCGCGCCCGAGGCCCTGTCCAACGGCCCCACGTACTTCAAGTCGTACCTGGAGGGCGGCGACAAGTACAAGGGCCCCTACAAGGACAAGAACGGCCTGGCGTCCATCGCTACCCCGGACGACAACACGATCGTCTTCCACCTGAACCAGCCGTTCGCCGACTTCGACTACCTGGCGACCTTCTCCCAGACGGCCCCCGTGCCGCAGGCGAAGGACGACGGTGCCAAGTACGTCCAGCACATCGTGTCCTCCGGCCCCTACAAGTTCGCGTCGTACCAGGAGGGCGCCAGCGCCAGCCTCGTCCGCAACCCGAACTGGGACCCGAAGACGGACCCGATCCGCAAGGCGCTGCCGGACAAGATCAACGTCAAGTTCAAGGTCAACCCCGTCTCGATCGACAACGACCTGCTGGCTGACAAGATCACGGCCGACATCGCGGGCGCCGGTGTGCAGCCGCAGACCCAGCCGCGCGTCCTGAACGGCAAGTACGTCAAGCAGACGGACAACTCCTACGCCGGCGCCACCGAGTACATGGCGCTGAACCAGCACGTCGCGCCGTTCGACAACATTCACTGCCGCAAGGCCGTCCAGTGGGCGGTGGACAAGCAGTCGGCGCTCGACGCCATGGGTGGTGCGCCGAAGGGTGACGTCGCCACCACGCTGCTGCCGCCGACCGTCAACGGCTACGCCAAGTTCGACACGTACCCGACCCCGGGCAACAAGGGCGACGTGGCCAAGGCCAAGGACGAGCTGAAGCAGTGCGGCAAGCCGAACGGCTTCTCCACCACGCTGACGGCCCGTTCCGACCGTCCCGCCGAGGTCGCGGCCGCCACGGCCATCCAGAACTCGCTGAAGGCCGTTGGCATCCAGGCCGACATCAAGCAGTTCCCCGCCGGTAAGTACTTCTCCAACTTCGCCGGTGTCCCGAGCTACGTCCACGACCACAAGCTCGGCATGATGATGACGGCGTGGGGTGCCGACTGGCCCACGGGCTACGGCTTCCTGGACCAGATCATCGACGGTTCTGCCATCAAGCCCTCGGGCGGCAACAACCTGAGCGAGCTGGACGACCCGAAGATCAACGCGGCGCTCAAGGCCGCCATCGCCAACACCGATGCCGCCGCTCGCACCAAGGCCTGGGGCGACATCGACAAGATGGTGCAGGACAACGCCTCGATCGTCCCGCTCGTCTACCGCAAGAACCTGCTGATCAGGCCCACGTCCGCGACCAACGTCACGGTGACGCAGGCGTACCTCGGCATGTACGACTACCTGCTGCTGAGCTCCTCGAAGTAACAGCAGGCCGGATACCCCTGAAAGGCAGGTGAAGGCACCGGGTGGCCGGGGCGGACACACCCCGCCCCGGCCACCCGGAGCCGTACAGCTGTGGCTGCGTACATCATCCGACGCGTCTTCGGCGCCTTGGTACTGCTGCTGGTGGTCAGCGCAGTCACCTTCGCCATCTTCTTCCTGGTCCCCCGGCTCGGCGGCCAGACAGCCACCCAGCTGGCCACCCAGTACGTCGGCAAGGACGCCAACCCCGAGTCCATCGCCGCGATCAAGCACAACCTGGGTCTCGACCAGCCCATCTACGTTCAGTACTGGGACTACATCAAGGGCCTGTTCGTGGGCGCCGACTACAAGTTCGGCCCCGACGCGACGCACTGCAGCGCCCCCTGCTTCGGGTACTCCTTCAAGAGTCACGTCGAAGTGTGGCCCCAGCTCCAGCAGCGCATCCCGGTCTCCTTCTCGCTGGCTGTCGGCGCGGCGGTGCTCTGGCTGATCTTCGGTGTGACGACCGGTGTCGTCTCGGCGCTCCGCAAGGGCAAGCCGGTGGACCGCATCTCGATGTTCATCGCGCTCGCCGGCGTCTCGCTGCCGATCTTCTTCACCGGCCAGGTGATCAACGCGCTGTTCGTCTACCAGTGGCCCGTCTGGGACAGCACCGACTACGTGCCGTTCACCCAGAACCCGGCCGACTGGGCCTGGCACCTGCTGCTGCCCTGGATCAGCCTCGCGTTCCTCTTCTCCGCCACCTACGCCCGGCTCACCCGGGCGGGCATGCTGGAGACGATGAGCGAGGACTACATCCGGACGGCGCGCGCCAAGGGCCTCAAGGAGTCCGTGGTCGTCACCAAGCACGGGCTGCGTTCCACGCTCACCCCGATCGTGACCATCTTCGGTATGGACTTCGGCACCCTCATCGGTACCGCGGTGCTCACCGAGACCGTCTTCTCCCTGCAGGGTGTCGGCGCGTACTCCATCCAGGCCATCAAGGACAACGACCTGCCCATCGTGATGGGCGTGACCCTGGTCGCCGCGTTCTTCATCGTCTTCTGCAATCTCCTCGTCGACCTGGTGTACGCAGCCATCGACCCCCGCGTGAGGTACTCGTGAGCAAGCTCGAAAAGGCGGCGCTCGGCGAACCGGCCGACTCCGTCCCCACCGACGCCGACGACGCGTTCCTCTCCGTACGCGATCTGCGCATCCACTTCAACACCGACGACGGACTGGTCAAGTCGGTGGACGGCGTCAGCTTCGACGTGCGGCGGGGCAAGACCCTGGGCATCGTCGGTGAGTCCGGTTCCGGCAAGTCCGTCACCTCGCTCGGCGTGATGGGCCTGCACCGCTCGGCCAACGCCCGGGTCTCCGGCGAGGTGTGGCTGGACGGCCAGGAACTGATCGGCGCCGACCCGGACGAGGTCCGGCGGATGCGCGGCCGCAAGATGGCGATGATCTTCCAGGACCCGCTGTCCGCGATGCACCCCTACTACACGGTCGGTACGCAGATCATCGAGGCCTACCGGGTCCACCACAAGGTCAGCAAGAAGGTCGCCAAGCAGCGGGCGATCGAGATGCTGGACCGCGTGGGCATCCCGGAGCCGGCCAAGCGCGTCGACGGCTACCCGCACGAGTTCTCCGGCGGTATGCGCCAGCGCGCGATGATCGCGATGGCGCTGGTGAACAACCCCGAGCTGCTCATCGCCGACGAGCCGACCACCGCCCTGGACGTCACCGTGCAGGCGCAGATCCTGGACCTGATCCGGGATCTGCAGAAGGAGTTCGGCTCCGCGGTCATCATGATCACGCACGACCTCGGTGTGGTCGCCGAGATGGCCGACGACCTGCTGGTCATGTACGGCGGCCGGTGCGTGGAGCGCGGGCCGGCCGAGGAGGTCTTCTCGGCGCCCCGTCACCCCTACACCTGGGGCCTGCTCGGCTCGATGCCGCGGCTGGACCGGGAGGAGACCGACCGGCTCATCCCGGTCAAGGGCTCCCCGCCCTCCCTCATCAACGTCCCGTCCGGATGCGCCTTCAACCCGCGCTGCCCGTACGCGGACATCCCGAAGGACAACGTCACCCGCACGGTCCGCCCCGAGCTGACCGAGGTCGGCAGCGGACACTGGGCGGCCTGCCACATGACGCAGGAGCAGCGGGAGCGTATCTGGACCGAAGAGATTGCGCCGAAGCTGTGAGCGACGAAAAAGTGAGCATCCCCGCGCAGAGTGACGGTGCCACCGCCGAGGACTCCGCCGTCTCCGACGGCGAGATCCTGCTGAAGGTGACCGGGCTCCAGAAGCACTTCCCGATCCGCAAGGGCCTGCTGCAGCGGCAGGTCGGGGCCGTGCGCGCCGTCGACGGCATCGACTTCGAGGTGCGCAAGGGCGAGACCCTGGGCGTCGTGGGCGAGTCCGGCTGCGGCAAGTCGACCATGGGCCGGCTGATCACCCGGCTGCTCGAACCGACCGCAGGGCAGATCGAGTTCGAGGGCAAGGACATCACGCACCTCGGCGTCGGCGGGATGCGCCCGCTGCGCCGCGATGTGCAGATGATCTTCCAGGACCCGTACTCGTCGCTGAACCCGCGCCACACCATCGGCACGATCGTCGGCGCTCCCTTCAAGCTCCAGGGCGTCGAGCCCGAGGGCGGCATCAAGAAGGAGGTGCAGCGGCTGCTGTCGGTGGTCGGTCTCAACCCCGAGCACTACAACCGCTATCCGCACGAGTTCTCCGGCGGTCAGCGCCAGCGCATCGGCATCGCCCGCGCGCTCGCCCTGAAGCCGAAGCTGGTCGTCGCGGACGAGCCGGTCTCCGCATTGGACGTGTCGATCCAGGCGCAGGTCGTGAACCTCATGGACGACCTCCAGGAGGAGCTCGGCCTGACGTACGTGATCATCGCGCACGACCTGTCGGTCGTCCGGCACGTCTCGGACCGCATCGCGGTGATGTACCTCGGCAAGGTCGTGGAGCTCGCCGACCGGGACTCGCTGTACAAGGCGCCGATGCACCCGTACACCAAGGCGCTGATGTCGGCGGTGCCGATCCCGGACCCGAAGCGCAAGAACGCCAGGAGCGAGCGCATTCTGCTCAAGGGTGACGTGCCCTCCCCGATCGCGCCGCCGAGCGGCTGCCGCTTCCACACCCGGTGCTGGAAGGCCACGGAGATCTGCCGGTCCACCGAGCCGCAGCTGCTGGAGCTGAAGCCCGGTCAGCGGGTCGCCTGCCACCACCCGGAGAACTTCGCGGACCAGGCCCCGCAGGACACGGTTCTGCTCTCCGCGGCCAAGGAGGCGGCCGAACTGGTCGCCGACGAGGTCCTCGCGGAGTCGGCGGAGACGTCGGCGGCGGTGGCGGCGGAGCTGGCCGAGGAGGCGGCTGAGGAGACCTCCGAGGAGGCAGCCGAGGTGACCGCCGAAGAGACCGGCACCGCGGAGGAATCCACCGGGGAGACCTCCGAGGACACCCCCGAGGCGTCTGCCGAGGAGACCACCGGGGAGACCACCGAGGCGTCTGCCGAGGCCTCCGAGACCGAGTCCCAGGAGTCAACCGACAAGTAGCACATGACAACTGGGCAAAGTCATGTACATGCCCGAACGGGAGAGCGCACAGTCGTTCGTGTCCGACCACTGATCGGCACACGCTCGAAAGGGACGACTGATGGCACTCTCCCGTTCGGCACGTCTGGGGACTCTCGCGACCGCGGCGGTCTCCTTCCTCGTCATCGCCGCCGCGCCCGCGCCCACCCCTGGCGCTCCCGGCATCGGGGACCCCTACTTCCCGAACCTCGGCAACGGCGGCTTCGATGCCCTCCACTACGACCTCGACGTCGCCTACGCCCCCGGCACCGGCCGCCTGGACGGCCGTACGACCCTCACCGCGCGCGCCACCCAGAACCTCTCCTCCTTCGACCTGGACCTGCAGCAGCTGGACGTCAGCCGTGTCGAAGTCGACGGCAGACGCGCCGAGTTCACGCGCACCGGTGACGAACTCGTCATCACCCCGCGCCACGCCCTCGCCCGGGGCCGGGAGTTCCGGGTGTCCGTCACCTACGGCGGCATACCCCAGCCCCTCGGCGGGCCCATCGTGTTCGGCTCCAAGTACGGCTGGATGAAGACGGCCGACGGGGTCTTCGTGGCCTGCGAGCCCAACGCCGCCTCCACGTGGTTCGCGTCCAGCGACCACCCCGCCGACAAGGCCACCTACGACATCCGGATCAAGGCGCCGAAGGGCCTGACCGGCGTATCCAACGGCCGGCTGGTGTCGACGTACGACAAGGGCGGCTCGACGTACACCCACTGGCGCGAGTCCAGGCCGATGGCGACCTACCTCGCGACCGCCACCATCGGGAAGTTCGACGTCCGCACCGGGCGCACCCCCGGTGGCATCCCGATCTACGTCGCCATCGACCCGGTGCTGAAGAACAGCAACAGCGTCGACGTGTACGCCGTCACCGCCGCCGCCACCGACTACTGGTCGCAGATCTTCGGGCCGTACCCGTTCGAGGAGACCGGCGCGATCGTGGACGACATGCCCGAGGCCGGGTTCTCGCTGGAGGTGCAGAGCAAGCCCGTCTACTCGGCCGTGCGCAACGAGACGACCATCGTGCACGAACTGGCCCACCAGTGGTTCGGCGACTCGGTGAGCGTGGCGCAGTGGAAGGACATCTGGCTCAACGAGGGCTTCGCCACCTACGCCCAGTGGCTGTGGGCGGAGCACCAGGGGACCAGGTCGGCGCACGACTCCTTCCGCGCCGCCTACGACGCCCGCCCCGCCGACTCGTCCTTCTGGCAGATCAAGGTCGCCGACCCGCAGCGCGACACGATGTTCGCCTCCGCCGTCTACCAGCGCGGCGCGATGACGCTCCAGATGCTCCGGGAGCGGATCGGCGACCAGGCCTTCTTCCGGCTGCTGCCCGCCTGGACCAGGCTCCACCGGTACGGCAACGCGGACACCGCCGACTTCATCCGCCTCGCCGAGCGCGTCAGCGGCCGGCAGCTGGACGACCTGTTCCAGACCTGGCTGTTCACCACAGGGAAACCCGCACTGTGACCTGGCTTTGTAAGGTTCACACCGTTCGACAGGTCAGAATGTAGGGGTGCAGCTCCAGCAACTCTTCAGTCCCTCCGTTCAGCACACGCTCGATGTCATCGGCATCTTCGTGTTCGCGATCTCCGGCGCGCTGCTGGCCGTCCGGAAGAACTTCGACATCTTCGGCATCGCCGTGCTCGCCGAGGTCACCGCGCTGGGCGGGGGACTGTTCCGCGACGTGGTCATCGGGGCCGTGCCCCCGGCCGCCTTCACCGACCTGGGGTACTTCCTGACCCCGCTGCTCGCCGCGCTCGTGGTCTTCTTCCTGCACCCGCACGTGGAACGCATCCAGGCGGCGGTGCTGGTCTTCGACGCGGCCGGCCTCGGCCTGTTCTGCGTCAGCGGTACGACGAAGGCGTACAGCTACGGCCTCAACCTGACCGCGTCGGCGACGCTGGGCCTCGCCACCGCGGTCGGCGGCGGCGTACTGCGGGACGTGCTGGCCAACGAGGTGCCCTCACTGCTGCGCTGGGACCGCGATCTGTACGCGGTCCCAGCGATCGTCGGCGCCACGATGGTGGTGCTGTGCATCCACTACGACGTCCTGACCCCCCTCACCAGTGGGCTCGCGGTCGTCACCGCCTTTGTGCTGCGCCTGCTCGCGATGCGGTTCCACTGGCGAGCTCCGCGTGCGTGGAACCGCCGGTCGACGGTGACCGAGGAGTAGTCCCGGCGGCCCCGGTGGTTCCGGCGGCGGTCCCGGTAAGAGAACCGGTCGTGCCGGTAAGAGACCGGTCGTGGCCCCGGGCGTGGTTCTGGCCCATCTCGAGGGTCAGCCAGCGGAACACCGTCGGGACCTGGGGTCGCCACAGCGCCATGTTGTGACCGCCCGCGCTGCGCGGGAGGAACACCACGTGCACGCTCGTGGGCGCCTTGGCGATGGCCTCCATGGCCACGCCCGCCTGGTAGCCGTCGCCGGACTCGCCCGAGATGTACAGCGCGATCGGCGGCGGCGTCGGAGCCTTCTTCAGCAGCAGGTAGGGGTTGTTCTCATTGCGCACGGTGAGGTTCTGCGAGGCGAGGGAGTTGCGCTCGCCGATCGGGTCGTTGTAGCCGGACAGGCTCACGGCGGCCCGGTAGCGGTCCGGGTGGGCCACGGCCAGTTTGACCGCGCAGTGCGCGCCCGCCGAGTACCCGGCCGCGGCCCAGCCCTGCGGCGCCGGCTCGGCCCGGAAGTTGTCCATGACCATCTTCGGCACGTCGATGCTGAGCCAGGTGTCCGCGTTGACCTGACCGGGGATGTTGGCGCAGCCGGTGTCGACGCCCGCCAGCAGGTTGGTGCGCGGGGCGACCAGGATGAAGGGCGCCACCTGGCCGCTCTTCATCAGCGGCAGCAGCTGCTCGTGCGCCTTCATGGAGCCGAACCAGGCCTTCGCCGAACCGGGGTAGCCCGGCAGCAGTTCCACCACCGGGAACTTCTTGTTGCGGTAGGCCGGGTCGTCGTACTGCGGCGGCAGCCAGACGTAGACCTCGGCGTTCACCCCGGAGACGCGGCCCTTGAGCTGGGTGACCTTCACTCCGCCGGCCGCGTGCATGCCGGGACCGTCGGCCGCCGTGAAGGTCTGCTTGACCTTGGGCAACCGTTTCACCGCTATGCCGCCGGTGCCGTCGCGGCCCAGGTCCTGGGCCTGCTGGACGTGGTTGCCGGTGCCGAGCAGGTCGGCCCAGTTGTCGTACAGGTTGTTCTGGTTGTTGACCAGCACGAAGATCAGTGTGACGGCGGTGCCCTGGGCGAACAGCAGCATCAGCAGCCGGGCCGCGGTGCGCAGGGGCTTGGGCCCGCGCACCCGTGACCACAGGACGAGCGGCAGTATCAGTGCGACCACGGCCAGCAAGATGGTCGTGTAGAGGAACGGAGTCCCGGTGAGGCTCATGTCCCCATAGAGGGGAAACCGGCGCTCGAGGTTGTGGACGTGTCTGGACACTTACTTAGAAATTGCCGGAACCTCACCCGGGAGGCGGATCCCCGCCCGGCAGACGCCCGGCGGAACGGGCTCATCCAGCTCAAAAAGCTACCGCTTAGTAGTTTGCTGTTGTACCGTTCATCCATGCCAGAAGCAGCATCCGCACCCTCCCCGTCGCGGGCCGTGATCGGCGACAGTGAGTTCGACCGCGACACCGCGGTCACCCGGCGCGAGCCCGGCGTCTACGACATCGACCTCTCGGCCGGCTGGACCATCTTCAACGCCGTCAACGGCGGCTACCTGCTGGCCGTGCTGGGCCGGGCCCTCGCGGACGCGCTGCCGCACCGGGACCCGTTCACCGTCTCCGCGCACTACCTCACCGCGTCCCGCCCCGGCCCGGCGGTCGTCCGCACGGACTTGGTCCGCACCGGCCGCACCCTCTCCACCGGCCAGGCCTCCCTCTTCCAGTACGACGACGAGGGCAACGAGGTGGAACGCATCCGCGTCCTCGCCTCCTACGGCGACCTCACCGCCCTCCCCGACGACGTCCGTACGACCGCGACGCCGCCCGCGATCCCGCCGCTGGAAGAGTGCTTCGGCCCGGCGGACGGCCCTTCCCCGGTCGAGGGCGGCTCGGCGATCGCCGACCGCCTGATGCTCAAGCTGGACCCGGCGACCGTCGGCTGGGCCCTCGGCGCGCCGTCCGGCAAGGGGGAGATGCGGGCCTGGTTCGGCCTGGCCGACGGCCGTGACGCCGACCCCCTGTCCCTGCTGCTCGCGGTGGACGCCCTGCCGCCCACGGCCTTCGAGCTCGGCCTGAAGGGCTGGGTGCCCACGGTCGAGCTCACCGTCCACGTCCGCCGCCGCCCGGCCCCCGGCCCGCTGCGGGTGTCCATCACCACCCGCAACCTGGCCGGCGGCTTCCTGGAGGAGGACGCCGAGGTCTGGGACACCGAGAACCACCTGGTCGCCCAGTCCCGCCAGCTGGCCCGGGTGAGGCTGGGCTGACCCGGATCTCCGACGGCTCGGCCGGAACGGGCCCGGGCCGCGGTGGCCTCCCGCGGGCGACCGCGCGCAACGGCGCACCCGTACCCGGAAGGCGGCCGTGAGCCCGGCGGCGCGTCCCGGCACTCAGGCCCGGTCGATCGGGGTGCGGCCCAGCCAGGCCGCCAGCTCCCCGTAGACGTCGGCGTCCTCGGGGGCCACCCGGCGGTCGTCGAAGGGCGTCTCGGCGTCCCGCGGCCGGGAGTCCGGCAGGACCGCGTGGGCGGTCGCCAGGGCGAACTCGGCGAGCTCCGGGTCGAGTTCGAGCGGGTGGCCGACCGCCTCGGCGAGGTCCCAGGTGTGGGTCACGATCTCCATGACATAGCCGGAGAGCGCCGCGTGGCCCGGCACCTCGCCCCACGGCACCCGCACCGGGGACGTCATCCGCTCGTCGCTCTCCCAGGCCTTCAGCACGCGGACGCGTACCTCGTCGTAGGCCGCCGTCCAGCCGTCGTCCGCGACCCCGTGGGCGGTCGGCTCCACCGCCATTCCGTCGCCGCCCTCGCCGACCACCGCGATCCGCCGGGTGCCGCCGACGATGTGGCCCAGCAGGGCCCGTACGTCGTACTCGGAACAGGGGGTCGGGGCGGTGAGCTGTTCGGGGCGCACGCTCTTGATGAGGGCCGCCGCCTGCTCGGTGGCGCGGGTGTAGACGGGACGCGGGTCGGTGAAACCGGTGGTGGTGGTCATGGTGTGCCTCTCTGTTTCCCCGGTGGTCGGTGGGACCGTCTCGGTGAGTCGGTAGGACCGCTCGGTGAGTCGGTAGGACCGCTCGGTGAGCCGGTGGGACGTCTCCGCGAGTCGGTAGGACGAGGATCGCGCGTTAACCTGACACCTGCCGTCAACATTTGCGAGAAGCCCGCCGGGGACGGGATTCTGGGCGCGTGAAGTCCGGCCGGCTGCTGTCGATCCTGCTGCTCCTGCAGACCCGGGGGCGCGTTCCCGCGCACGAACTCGCCAACCGGCTGGAGGTGTCGGTCCGCACCATCTACCGGGACATCGAGGCGCTGTCGGCCTCCGGCGTCCCGGTGTACGCCGAGCGCGGCCGGCACGGCGGCATCGAACTCCTCGCCGGTTTCCGCACCGACGTCACCGGACTGACCGCCGACGAGTCCCGCGCCCTGTTCATCCTGGCGGCCCAGGGCGCCCACGCCGCGCTCGGTCTCGACGCGGCCCTCGGCTCGGCCCTGCGCAAGGTGATGGCCGCGCTGCCGGCGCCGCACCGGCCCGCCGCCGAGGTGACCAGCCGCCGCATCCTGGTGGACGCCACCCGCTGGAAGAGCGGCCCCCAGCAGGCCGTCGACCTGGAGGTGCTGCAGGACGCGGTGTTCGCCGACCGGCGCCTGAGGCTGCGCTACCGGCACAGCGGGGAGCGGGAGCCGCGGACGTACACCGTGGACCCGTACGGCCTGGTCGCCAAGGCCGGGGTCTGGTACCTGGTCGCCGACCGGCGCGGAGCGCCGCACCTGTTCCGGGCCGACCGGATCCGCTCGGCCCGGCCGCTGGACGAGCCGGTGCGGCGCCGCCCGGGTGTCGAACTCGCCGACGTCTGGGCGGTGTTGCGCCGCCAGGTGGAGGACCGGCCGGGCGGGATCGAGGTCACCGTGCGGGTACGGCGCGAGCTGCTCGACATGTTCCTGCGGATGGCCGCCGCCCAGCTGACGGCACCGCCCGACGACGACGGCGAGAGCGACTGGGTCACCGCCCGGCTCACCTACCCGGCGCTGCGCGCGGTCCGCCAACTCCTCGCGTTCTCCGACCAGGTGGAGCTGCTGGACCCGCCCGAGGCCCGCGCGGAACTGCTGGCGGCGGCCCGTTCTGTCGCGGCCGTGTACCAGGAGGGGCCCTGCCCCCGATTGACAGCCGGCGGACAGGAAGAGCCCAAGTGTCGCCAAGACAGCGCTGGTTGAGTGCGGCTCCTCAGGACTTCCTCACCCTCACCGGAGCTGACTCTCATGAAACGTGCCCGTCTCGTCCCCGCCGTCGCCCTGCTGGCCCTGTCCCCGCTGCTGCTGACCGCGTGCGGCTCGGGCGACTCCTCCTCGTCCGGCGGCAACCCCGCTCAGCGGCAGGCCTGCCGGGCGCCGTCCGGCATGCCCACGGGCGGCACCGGCCGCCGGCCGGCCGGGATGCCGAGCGGGATGCCGAGCGGGATGCCGAGCGGGATGCCGTCCGGCAGGCCTTCGGGCGCGCCGTCGGGCGGGTCGTCCGTGAAGCCCACCGGCACGCCCAGCGGTGCCCCCGCGGGCATGCCGAGCGGCGCACCCGGCGGCCAGGGCGGCGGCTGCGGCGGTCCGGGTGGCGGACAGGCCCAGCAGGGCTGAGGGAGGGACGGAGCGCAGAGATGTACGGCGAGAGGGACGGCGCGCAGCGGGCCTGCCGCCCCTCTCGCCGCTGTCCCGCGGCGGCTCAGTCCAGCCAGTGGCCGCGGCCGATGGAGATGAGCCGCAGCTGCCGGGTGGCGAGCTGGGTGACGCGCTCCCGCTCCTCCGCCGGCGCCTCCAGGGCCTCCAGGAAGAGCGAGGCGGTGATGAGCATCTGGTCGACGTAGAGGTGCGCGAGCATCAGCAGGTCGTCGTCGCTCCAGCCCGCGGCCTCGGGGTCCTTGGCCAGCTCGGCCTTCACCTCCTCGGCGAACCGGACCAGTTGGGCGCGGATGGCCTCCCGCACCGGCTGCACCCCGCCGTGCCGTTCCCGGGCGATGAACCGGACATGCGCGGGGTACGCGTCCACGTGGCGGGCGATCAACTCGATGGCGCGCGTGATGCGCTCCTCGCTGTCGCCCGCCGTGGACACCGTCGTCCGCACCATCGCGTGCAGGCTGCCCAGCGCCTCGTCGACCAGCGCCACACCGAGGTCGGCGGTCGAGCGGAAGTGCCGGTAGAACGCGGTCGGTGCGACGCCGACGGCCCGGGTGACCTCGCGCAGACCCAGGCTGCTCAGGCTCTGCTCCTCCAGCAGCGCGAGCGCCGCGTCGAGGAACGCCTGCCGGGTCTTCTGTTTCTGCGCCTGCCGGATGCCGAGGGTGTGACTCATGTCATCCAGTTAACAACTGTTCTCTGGAATTGGGAAGCCGGGAAGCGCGCTAGCATAGAAGTCAGTGAACAAGTGTTACTACAACTGTTCACCGAAACTTCACACCGGCCCGATACGAGGTATCCCGGAGGGGGGATCTGATCCCATGTTGTTCCTCGTCGCCGCACTCATGCTGCTCGGTGTCGTGCTGGGCACCGTCGCCCACGCGCCGCTGACCGTCACCGCCGCCGTCGCCGCCGTCATCGCCGTCTGGCTCGGCATCTTCGCGATCCGCGAGCGCCTCGGCCGCCGACGCCGCACGCCGGCCAACTGACCGTCCGCCACGACTTCCAGGAGCTGAGCACCATGCAACTCACCGCACCGGTCACGAGCGGCAACGACACCCGCCCAGCCGCACGCGACGCCGACGGCATGGCCGTCGCGTCCTTCATCCTGGGCCTTCTCGGCCTGCTCGTCCTCAACATCTTCCTCGGCCCGATCGCCATCGTCCTGGCCGCCGTCTCCCTCTGGCGCGGCACCGCTCGCCGCGGCCGGGCCCTGCTGGGCCTGACCCTGGGCGTGGCCGACCTGGCCGTCCTCGCCATCGCGATGGAGGTCTCCCACACGCTGTCGTGGAGCCTGTGAGCCGGGGCAGCGCCGCCTGACGAGGGCAGCCCCGAGGACGACGGGGCACCCGGCCGGCCAGCGGCCGCCCCACCGCGGGCACCCGCCCCGCGACGGCCGACCGCCACCACCGCACCTGCCACGGGCGCACCCACCGCGGACCCCCCACCCGCGCCGCAGGCACACCCGCCCCACCCTCGCCACTGCCGCAGGGTTCCGACGAGCCACCGTCGCCGCCACCGCTGCGAGGCACCGGTCTCACCACCTCGCCACGGACGCGCCCGCCCCGGACCTCCACCCGCGCCGCAGGCACACCCGCCCCACCCTCGCCACTGCCGCAGGGTTCCGACGAGCCACCGTCGCCGCCAGCACTGCGGGGCACCAGGCCCGCCACCCCGTTACCCCGTCACCGCCGCAGGCGCACCTGGCCCGCTGTCCCCGCTCCCGCCATCGCTGGGGGCATACCCGATCCACCCCCGCCACCCGCGTCCTGGGGTCACCCGGCCCACCGGCGTCAGTGCCGGAGGCCCGACAAGCCACCGCCGTAGGGCACTTGGCCCTCACCGTGTGGCCTTGCATCACGTGGCCGCCACCCCGCCACCGCCGTGGGGAGACCCGGCCCGCCACCCTCGCCACTGCCACCGGGGCAGGGACGCCCACCGCCGTGGGCAGCCGCTCCGCCGGGCGGAACGGGTGGGTACGGCCGACAGTGCCGTGCCGGGTGCCAGGCCGCCAAGTCCGGGTGCAACCCGGCAGGGTGCAGGGCAGGCCAGGCCACCCCGCACGGCCGAAGCCGACCGCAGGGTCCCGGCGCCGTAGAATCGGCCACACCATGGCTTACCTCGACCACGCCGCGACGACCCCGATGCTCCCGGAGGCGGCAGAGGCCCTGACCGCCCAGTTGAGCATCACGGGCAACGCCTCCTCCCTTCACGCATCCGGCCGGCAGGCACGCCGCACGGTCGAGGAATCCCGTGAGACCCTCGCCGAGGCGCTCGGCGCCCGCCCCAGCGAGGTCGTCTTCACCTCGGGCGGCACCGAGGCCGACAACCTCGCGGTGAAGGGCCTGTACTGGTCCCGCCGCGCCGCCGACCCGGCCCGCACCCGCGTCCTGGCCAGCCCCGTCGAGCATCACGCCGTCCTCGACGCCGTCCACTGGCTCGGCGAGCGCGAGGGCGCGACGGTCGAGTACCTCCCCGTCGACCCCTACGGCCGCGTCCACCCCGACGCCCTGCGCGAGGCCATCGCCCGCAACCCCGACGACGTCGCCCTGGTCACCGTGATGTGGGCCAACAACGAGATCGGCACGATCCTGCCGGTCCGCGAACTCGCCGAGGTCGCCGCAGAGTTCGGCATCCCGATGCACGCCGACGCGGTCCAGGCCTTCGGTCAGCTCCCGGTCGACTTCGCCGCCTCCGGCCTCGCCGCGATGACCGTGTCGGGCCACAAGATCGGCGGCCCGTACGGCATCGGCGCGCTGCTGCTGGGCCGCGACCAGACCCCCGTGCCGGTCCTGCACGGCGGCGGCCAGGAGCGGCACGTCCGCTCCGGCACCCTCGACGTCCCCGCCATCGCGTCCTTCGCCGTCGCCGGCCGCCTCGCCGCCGAGCGGCGGGAGTGGTTCGCCCGGGAGATCGGCGCCCTGCGCGACCAGCTGATCGCGGCGGTCCGCAGCGCCGTCCCGGACGCGATCCTCGGCGGCGACCCGGCATCCGAGGGCCGCCTGCCGGCCAACGCGCACTTCACGTTCCCCGGCTGCGAGGGCGACTCCCTGCTGCTTCTGCTGGACGCCCAGGGCATCGAGTGCTCGACCGGCTCCGCCTGCACCGCCGGCGTCGCCCAGCCCAGCCACGTCCTGCTCGCCACCGGCACCGAGCCGGACCTGGCCCGCGGCACCCTGCGCTTCTCCCTCGGCCACACCTCCACGGAGGCGGACGTCGAGGCCGTCGCCAAGGCGATCGGACCGGCGGTGGAGCGGGCACGGGCGGCGGGGCTCAGCTGAGCGCACAAAGGCGACCTACGAGGCGGGTTCCCTTCGCCGGCATTGTCCGGATCAGGTGATGGGGGTCGCCTTCCGGTCCAGTCCTTGCGACCTTCCGGCCTCTCAGCCCGAGCGTCGATGTCGGCACCAGCGGAGATGGTGTACCTCTCCTTGAAGAGAACAGATATCTCGCGCTGAAGTCGGCTACTCCGCTTGGGCTCCCTCACTCGTCTCGTAGGTCTGTAAACAGGATAGAACCACACCTACCGGACGAAAAAGGGCCTAGGCCTTGATTTTTTTCAGGTATCGCTCCCAGCCCCAGTGAGGCCCCGGATCGGGCATGCCGTACCGGGCGCATATCACCGCCGTCAGCCGGGCCGAGGACGCGTACGCGGCCTCCGTGAAGGAGGAGGCGTCCGCCACGAAACCCTCGTGCTCGATGCCCACACTGCGCTCGTTGTACTCACGGTTGCCCGCGTGGAACGCCACGTCCAGCTCCCGTATCAGCTGGGTGATACGCCCCGTCCCTGCGCACGATGTAGTGCGCCGCCGCGCCGTGTGCCGGGTCCTGGAAGGCCTTGACCGCGCTCGCGTAGCCGCCCTCCGTGACATGGATGACGACCCGGTCGATCGCGTAGTCGTCCGGCCGGTCCGCCGGCCGGTAGTTCGCCGGGGACGCCGGCACCCAGCGCGCGCCCCGGAAGTCCACGGCCCCCGCCACCCGGGGCTTCTCCACCCCGGGCAGCCGCCACCACAGGTGCGTCAGCTCCGCACGGGCCGGCGCGGCCGTGCCCACGGCGGTCACCGCGCCACCGACGAACAGGGCCCGCCGCCCCAGCCACCGATCCGTGTCACTCATCCCGCCCCCGCACACGCCCCGTTCCGCTCCCTGTGATCGTCAACGGATATCCGGCGGTCCCGGTTCCCGCGGCCCCGTACCCTGGAGGGGCTATGACTGAGACCCCGCAGCGCCCCCTCCGCGTCCTCGCCGCCATGTCCGGCGGAGTCGACTCCGCCGTCGCCGCCGCGCGCGCCGCGGAAGCCGGCCACGACGTCACCGGCGTCCACCTCGCGCTCTCCGCGAACCCGCAGTCGTTCCGGACCGGCGCGCGGGGCTGTTGCACCATCGAGGACTCGCGTGACGCCCGCCGCGCGGCCGACGTCATCGGCATCCCCTTCTACGTCTGGGACCTCGCCGACCGCTTCCGCGAGGACGTGGTCGAGGACTTCGTCGCCGAGTACGAGGCCGGCCGCACCCCCAACCCGTGCCTGCGCTGCAACGAGAAGATCAAGTTCGCCGCGCTGCTCGACAAGGCGCTGGCGCTGGGCTTCGACGCGGTGTGCACCGGCCACTACGCCAAGGTGATCGTGCGCGAGGACGGCTCCCGCGAACTGCACCGCGCCTCCGACATGGCGAAGGACCAGTCGTACGTCCTCGGTGTGCTGGACGAGAAGCAGCTCGCCCACGCGATGTTCCCGCTCGGCGACACGGTCACCACCAAGGAGGAGATCCGCGCCGAGGCCGAGCGCCGCGGTCTCGCGGTCGCCAAGAAGCCCGACTCGCACGACATCTGTTTCATCGCCGACGGCGACACCCAGGGCTTCCTGGCCCAGCGGCTGGGCAGGGCGGAGGGCGACATCGTCGACGAGTCCGGCACCAGGCTGGGCACGCACGAGGGCGCGTACGGCTTCACCATCGGCCAGCGCAAGGGCCTCAGGATCGGCACGCCCGCCCCCGACGGCAAGCCCCGCTACGTCCTCGACATCTCGCCGGTCACCAACACGGTCACCGTCGGCCCCGCCGCCGCCCTGGACGTCACCGCCCTCACCGCGATCAAGCCCCGCTGGTGCGGCACCGCCCCCACCGGCCCCGGCAGCTACACCGCCCAGCTGCGCGCCCACGGCGGCGAGACCGAGGTCGTCGCCGAGCCGGTCGACGGCGAGCTGCGCGTGCGCTTCACCGAACCGGTCCGCGGCGTCGCCCCCGGCCAGGCGATCGTCCTGTACGACGGCACGCGCGTGGTCGGTTCGGCGACGATCGCGTCGACCACGCGCGCGACGGCCGCAGCGGTGTAGGCACCCCTAGCCGGCCACGAACTCCGCGAGCACCGGTCCCAGCACCTCCGGCTCCACCATGTGGGTCTGCCCCGGAAGCACCCGGTACGTGCCCCGGGGCACCGCTTCCGCAACGGCTTGGCCCGCCCTGTGCATCCACTCCGGGCTGGCGCCGCCCGTGACCGCCAGCACGGGCACGGAGATCGCGGCGAGCCGGTCGCGGGGGAGCAGACCGTCACCCATGACCGTGTCGTCGTAGGCGAGACTCGGCGCGACGGCCTCCATGCCGGCCCACATCGGCGACTGGCGGGCGCGCTGGATCATCCCCTCGGCCAGACCCGTCAGCCGCAGGAACAGCTCCACCGCGTCCCCGCGCCGGTCCTCGGAGAGCGCCTTGTTCAGCTGCTCCTTGTACGTGGCCTCCCGCTCGGCGCCCCCCTGCAGGAAGTCGGCGTACGGCACCTCGTACACGGCGGCCCGGCCGACCGGCAGCCCGCTCGCCACCGCCTCGAGCACCAGCGCGCCGCCCGAGGAGACCCCGAACAGCGCCGCCTCGCCTTCCACGGCGTCGATCAGCGCGGCCAGGTCCTCGACCTCGCGCTCGACCGCGTAGGGCTTCGTGTCCCCGCTCTCGCCGCGGCCCCGGCGGTCGTAGACGACGGCCGTGCAGTGGCCCGCGATGCGCTGCGCCAGGGGCGCAAGGGTGCCACCGGTGGACATCGCGCCGCTCACCAGGACCACCGTCGGCCCCTGACCGGTCACTTGGTACGCGAGGGTGGTTCCGTCCCGCGAAGTCGTCTTCTTGTCCATGTCGGTGCAGACTGCCGTACCGGCACGGACTCATCGCTCACGACACGTCGACGTCGTAGAAGCAGAAGTGATCCTTGATCTCCGTCACCCCCGGTTTCGGGTCCGGGTACGCCCACACCAGGTCCGGCGCGTCCGGCAGCGACCAGTAGGACGCCGTGCCCTTGAAGGGGCACACGGTGTGCGTGCCGGAGGGGGTCAGCAGGTCGAGGCGTACGTCCTCGGCGGGGATGTAGTACCGCACGGGACAGCCCGTCTCGCGCAGCACGAGCGGTCGGTCGGTCTCCGCGAGCACCTGGTCGCCGTGCACCACGCGCACGTGCTGCTCGCTCTTGTCGATGGTGATCGTGTGTCCTTCGGCCATACAAGGACAGCACCGGCGGCCCCGTGCTTCTTCCCGCCCGGTACCGCCCATGTGGCGGGGCCGTACGGTAGGGGCCATGAACATCTGCGTCTTCCTGTCCGCCGCCGACCTCGACGAGCGTTACACGCGCCCCGCGCGCGAGTTCGCGGAGCTCATCGGCAAGGGCGGTCACACCCTGGTCTGGGGCGGTTCCGACGTCGGTCTGATGAAGGTCGTCGCGGACGGGGTGCACGAGGCGGGCGGCAGGCTGCTGGGCGTGTCCGTGGAGTTCCTCGCCAACAAGGCGCGGCCCGGCGCCGACGAGATGGTCATCGCCGCCGACCTCGCCGAACGCAAGAAACTGCTGCTGGAGAACGCCGACGCCGTGGTGATCATGGTGGGCGGCACCGGTACGCTGGACGAGGCCACCGAGATCCTGGAGCTGAAGAAGCACGGCCGCACCGGCAAGCCGGTCGTCCTGCTGAACACCGCGGGCTTCTACGACGGCCTCAAGCAGCAGTTCCGCCGGATGGAGGAGGAGGGCTTCCTGCCCCGTCCGCTGTCCGAGCTGGTGTTCTTCGCCGAGGAGCCGGTCGGTGCGCTGGCGTACCTGGAGGAGCAGCTCGGCGTGCACTGATGCGAGCATGGCGGGCATGGCTACTCATGTGATCACCGGGGCCGGTTCCGGCATCGGCGCGGCCGTCGCCCGCCGTCTGCACGCGCGCGGGGACGAACTGTGGCTGCACGCGCGCGACGCGGGCCGCGCGAAGGAACTGGCGGCCGAGTTCCCCGGCGCCCGGACCCTGGTCGGTGACCTGGCCGACCCGGAGCGGCTCTCCTGGGCCTTCTCGCACCAGACCCTCCCGGACCGGGTGCACTCCTTGTTGCACATCGCGGGCGTCGTCGACCTGGGCGAGGTCGGCGACCTGACCCCCAAGTCCTGGCGTCACCAGCTCAACGTCAACCTGATGGCCCCCGCCGAGCTGACCCGGCACTTCCTGCCCCAGCTGCGCGCGGCCCACGGCCATGTGATCTTCGTCAACTCCGGCGCCGGCCTGAGCGCCCACGCCGGCTGGTCCGCGTACGCCGCCTCCAAGCACGGCCTGAAGGCCCTCGCCGACTCCCTGCGCCACGAGGAGCACGCGAACGGCGTCCGGGTCACCTCGGTCTACCCCGGCCGCACGGCCAGCCCCATGCAGGCCAAGGTCCACCAGCAGGAGGGCAAGGAGTACGACGCGTCGAGGTGGATCGACCCCGAGTCGGTCGCCACGACGATCCTCATGGCCCTGGACCTGCCCGGGGACGCGGAGGTCAACGACCTGACCGTGCGGCCGGGGCGGTGAGCGCGACCAGCGGCGCCGAGGTCCGGGACCGGCCGGCGAGGGCCTGGTCCCGGACGGAGGGCGTGCTGATCCTGGGCGGCCCGGACCTGGGCACGCCGCTCGCCGAACGCCCGGTGGCGGGGGAGGTCCTCGCCCCGCAGGAGCTGACGGAACTGCGCGCGCTGACCACCACGGGCGAGTTCACGGGCGACATCTGTCGCCGCCCCGGCAGCCCCACGATCGCCCTCCTCGACGCCGCCGGCGAGTTCATCGGCGCGGGCAGCCTCCACGGCGGCCAGGACATCTCCTGGGAACGCGCCCGCTTCCGCAACAACCTCACGGTGGCCGACCCTGACGCTCTGCTCGCCTTTGCGGAGCGGCACCGCACACCGAGACGCTGACCCGCCCGCCTCCCAGCCGACCGGGTCGGGTGGTGGGTGGACGGCACCCGGGGTCCAGGGGCCGAGCCCCCCGGTGTTCGGCATACCCTGCCGGGGTGAGTGAGAACAGCCAGTTCAGGTTCCCGGGGGCCACCGGAATCGGGTCCATGCCCGGCGGGGACGCCAGGGAAGCGGCCAAGACCGTCACCGGCAGCTTCGAGGACTTCCCCTTCCTGCCCGAGCTGCCCGCGCGCGGCCCCGGCGCCGACATGATCGGCCGTACCGCCGGGATGCTCGTCGAGCTGTATGCACGCGTGGAGCCCAGCGGCTGGCGCATCGGGGACCGGCCGGGCCGGGACACCAAGCGGGCGTGGTCCTGGCTGGGGGAGGACCTGGACGCCCTGGAGGAGTTCACCCAGGGTTACGAGGGCGATCTGAAGGTGCAGGCGGTCGGGCCGTGGACGCTCGCCGCCGCGCTCGAGCTGAGGAACGGCGAGGCCGCCCTCTCCGACCCCGGCGCCTGCCGCGACCTGGCCGCCTCCCTCGCCGAGGGTCTGCGGCTGCACCTGGCCGAGGTACGCCGCCGGATCCCGGGCGCCCGGCTCCTGCTGCAGCTCGACGAGCCCTCCCTCACCGCCGTCCTGCGCGGACAGGTCCGCACCGCCAGCGGCTACCGCAGCCACCGGGCCGTGGACCGGCAGATCGTGGAGGCCACCCTGCGCGACGTGATCGGGGCCCACGGCGGCGGGCCCGTGATCGTCCACTCCTGCGCTCCCGACGTGCCCCTCGCCCTGCTGCGGCGGGCCGGCGCGGCGGGTGTCTCCCTCGACTTCTCGCTGCTCACCGAACGTGACGACGACGCGATCGGCGAGGCCGTCGAGGCCGGTACGCGGCTGTTCGCCGGTGTCGTGCCGGGCACGGACGGCCCATTGTCAGACCCTGCCGGTAGCGTCATGGGTGTCAGGACGCTGTGGCGCAGGCTGGGGCTGCATCCGGGGCTGCTCACGGAGGCGGTCACGGTCACCCCGGCGTGCGGTCTGGCGGGCGCTTCCCCCGTCTACGCACGCCAGGCGCTCGCCCACTGCGTCCGGGCGGCGAGATCTCTCGCGGACAACCCAGAGTAACGGGAGGACAACACGGTGGCCGGCGACAAGCAGCAGGCGGAGACGGCAGTGCCCGCCGAGGCACGTGACAAGCACGCGCAGCTCGCTGAACAGATCGAGGAGCACCGCTTCCGGTACTACGTGAAGGACGCTCCCGTCATCAGCGACGCCGAGTTCGACAGGCTCCTGAAGACTCTGGAGGCCCTGGAGGAGCAGTATCCGGAGCTGCGCACGCCCGACTCGCCGACCCAGAAGGTCGCGGGGTCGTACGAGACGGAGTTCACCGCGGTCGAGCACCGCCAGCGGATGCTGTCCCTCGACAACACCTTCAACGACGACGAGCTGGCCGCCTGGGCCGAGCGCATCGCGCGCGAACTCGGCGACCAGGAATACCACTTCCTGTGCGAGCTGAAGGTGGACGGCCTCGCCGTCAACCTCACGTACGAGAACGGCCGGCTCACCCGCGCGGCCACCCGCGGCGACGGCCGCACCGGCGAGGACATCACACCCAACGTCCGCACGATCGCGGAGATCCCGGACCGGCTGAAGGGCGACAAGGTCCCCGGCCTGGTGGAGATCCGCGGCGAGGTCTACTTCCCGATGGAGAAGTTCCTCGAGCTGAACGAACGCCTGGTCGCCGCCGGTGACAAACCGTTCGCCAACCCCCGCAACGCCGCCGCCGGTTCGCTGCGCCAGAAGGACCCGCGCGTCACCGCCACCCGCCCGCTGCACATGGTCGTCCACGGCATCGGCGCCCTGGAGGGCTTCACGGGCCTGACCCGCCTCTCCCAGGCCTACGACCTGCTGAAGACCTGGGGCCTGCCCACCTCCCGGCACAACCGCGTGGTCGACGACCTCGACGGCGTACGCGAGTTCATCGCCCACTACGGCGAGAACCGCCACTCCGTGGAGCACGAGATCGACGGTGTCGTGGTCAAGCTGGACGAGATCCGCCTCCAGGGCCGCCTCGGCTCCACCGCCCGGGCGCCGCGCTGGGCGATCGCGTACAAGTACGCGCCGGAGGAGGTCAACACCAAGCTCGTCGACATCAAGGTGGGCGTCGGCCGCACCGGCCGGGTCACGCCGTACGCCCAGGTCGAGCCGGTCACGGTCGCGGGCAGCGAGGTCGAGTTCGCCACCCTGCACAACCAGGAGGTGGTCAAGGCCAAGGGCGTCCTCATCGGTGACACGGTCGTCATCCGCAAGGCCGGTGACGTCATCCCGGAGATCCTCGGCCCGGTGGTCGACCTCAGGGACGGCAGCGAGCGGGAGTTCGTGATGCCGGGCGAGTGCCCCGAGTGCGGCACCCCGCTCCGGCCCATGAAGGAGGGCGACATCGACCTCCGCTGCCCCAACGGCCGTACCTGCCCGGCCCAGTTGCGCGAGCGTGTCTCCTATCTCGCCGGCCGCGAGTGCCTGGACATCGAGCACTTCGGCGGGGTGGCCGCCGCCGCGCTCACCCGCCCGCTGGAACCGGCCGACCCGCCGCTGGTGGACGAGGGCGACCTGTTCGACCTGACGGTGGAGAAGCTGCTGCCCATCAAGGCCTATGTCCTCGACCCCGACAGCGGTCTGCCCAAGCGGGACCCCAAGACGGGCGAGGAGAAGGTCGTCACGGTCTTCGCCAACCAGAAGGGCGAGCCGAAGAAGAACACCCTCGCGCTGCTGGAGAACATCGAGGCGGCCAAGTCCCGGCCGCTCGCGCGCTTCCTGAACGGGCTGTCCATCCGGCATGTCGGGCCGGTCGCCGCGCAGGCCCTCGCCCGCGAGTTCCGCTCCATCGACCGCATCGAACAGGCCACCGAGGAAGAGCTCGCGTCCACCGACGGTGTCGGCCCGATCATCGCCGCCGCGCTCAAGGAGTGGTTCGCCGAGGACTGGCACCGCGAGATCGTCCGCAAGTGGAAGACCGCTGGAGTCCCGCTGGAGGACGCCTCGACCGGCCAGGACGAGGGCCCGCGCCCGCTGGAGGGGCTCACGGTCGTCGTCACCGGCACGCTGGAGAACTTCACCCGCGACGGCGCGAAGGAGGCACTGCAGACCCGGGGCGCGAAGGTGACCGGATCGGTGTCGAAGAAGACCTCGTTCGTCGTCGTGGGTGACAACCCGGGATCGAAGTACGACAAGGCCATGCAATTGAAGGTTCCTGTCCTGAACGAGGACGGTTTCGGTGTCCTCTTGGAGCAGGGCCCCGAAGCCGCGGCCGAAGTCGCGCTTCCGACCGAGTAGTAGCGGTTGAAGACCACCCGATCGGCGCATATCAGTTGCATACGGGTGGCCCGGGCGCATTCGGGCAACCGTCGACGACCGGTGCCCGTGGAAGCCTTCCGCGGCCTACTGTTGAGATGTGCACCTGCCGTGCCCGGCTGCGGTTGGGGCATCCCCGTGCGTTTCCGGCGTGCGAGGAAGGTTTCTTCAACGCGGAGCCGCTGATGGCTGTCGGACATCGGGCCGCGTGGCGTGGGCACCGCCGGCTGTGAGAGGGACGGGAATGGAACCGACCGAGAGCGTCGCCCCGGACTCACGGCTGCGTCTGCGCCGGCGCGCGTGCACCTGGCGGGCGGCCCGGTGGACGGGGCGGGGTCATGGGCGTACGGGCGGCCGGGCCGGCGCGGCCGGACCGGGCACCGCCGCCGGCGCCCACCCGCCCATACCCGTGGCCATCGAGCCCGCCCCCGGCCTGGCCGGCGCCGGCGCCGACCCCGAACGGCACCGCACCTGGCCCACCTTGCCCGCGGCCGTCGTGGCCGCCGCCGCGCTCGTCCTGGGCGCCGGTTTCTACCGTGCCTTCACCGGCCATCACGCCCTCTTCCCGAGCGGCACCGTGGGCTGGTCGCTCGCCCTGCTCACCGGTGTCATCGTCGGCCACCTCGTCATGCTGGGCCGCGCCCGCTGGTGGGGCGGCACCGGCTCCGGCGCCGCGCTCACCCTCGCCGTCCTGCTGCTCTACGGCTGGGTGCCGGCGGGCATGGTCAGCCTCACCGTCGTCGTCCTGGTCGGCATCGCCCGGCGCCACCGCGGCCGGCAGGGCGTGCTGCACGGCGCGGTGGACATCCTCGGCATCGGCGCCGGCGCGCTGCTGCTCGGCGCGTTCGGCCGCGTCCCGAGCGTCGAGACGCCCTGGCGGCCCGACAGCTGGAGCTTCACCGCCGCGCCCGAGGTGGTCCTCGCCGCCGTCGCCTACCTCGCGGTCAGCCGCGGCCTGCAGTGGTACCTGTACGTCCCGCGCGGCGGCAAGGTGCCCACCGTGGCCCGTACCGCCCTGGTGAGACAGGGCCTGCTCGCCGTCGCGCTGCTCGGCATCGCGCCACTGCTGTGCGTCGTCGCCGACGCGGAGCCGATCCTGCTCCCGCTGTTCGCCATCCCGCTCATCGCCCTCGACTCCACCCTGTGGATGGCACGCGCGCGTGCCGAGGAGCAGCTGCGCGACCCGCTGACCGGCCTGCCCAACCGGCAGTGGCTGCTGGAGCGGATCTGGACGGCCCTCGACGACGCCGAACGCATCGGCGCCCGTTCCGCCCTCATGCTGATCGACCTGGACCGTTTCCGGTCGGTGAACGACACGCTCGGTCATCTCGCGGGTGACCGGCTGCTGCTCCAGATCGCCGACCGGCTGCGGCTCGCCCTGCCGCGCGGAGCGGAGGCCGCGCGGCTCGGCGGCGACGAGTTCGCCGTGTTACTTCCCGTCGCCGACTCCACGACCTCGGCCACCCGCGTCGCCCGAGGCCTCGTCGCCGCGCTCAGCTCCCCGCTGGACCTCGACGGGCTCACCCTCGTCCTGGAGGCCAGCGCCGGCGTCGCCGTCTTCCCCGATCACGCCCTGGACGCCGAAGGACTGCTGCGGCGCGCCGATGTGGCGATGTACCAGGCGAAAAGGGACCGTACGGGCGTCGAGGTGTACGAGTCCAAGCGGGACTCCAACACCCCGGACCGGCTCGGCCTGCTGGGTGATCTGCGCCGGGCGCTGGACGCCCACGAGGTGCAGCTGCACTACCAGCCCAAGGTCCGCTTCGACGGTCAGGTCGCCGGCCTGGAGGCGCTGGTGCGCTGGGTGCACCCCGAGCGCGGGAAGGTTCCTCCGGACGAGTTCATAGCGATCGCCGAGTCCTCCGGGCTGATGCCCCATCTGACCGAATATGTCCTGGAGACGGCGCTCGGGCAGGTCGCCAAGTGGCGCGCGCAGGGCCTGCGGGTGCCGGTCGCGGTCAACGTCTCCCCGCGCGACGTCCACACGCCCGGTTTCGCGGGCTCGGTCGCCGCGCGGCTGGCCCGGCACGGGGTCCCTCCGGGGGCGCTGCAGCTGGAGATCACCGAGCATGTGCTGCTGGAGGACCCGCAGCGGGCCGCGGACACCCTCGCGGGTCTGACCGGGCACGGCGTGAAGATGTCGCTGGACGACTTCGGCACCGGGTATTCGTCCCTGGTGCATCTGCGGCGGCTGCCGGTGAGCGAGCTGAAGATCGACCGGTCGTTCGTGGCACGGCTGGCCGTCGACACCGAGGACGCGGAGATCGTGCGCTGCACGGTCGATCTCGCGCATTCCCTGGGGCTGCTCGTCGTCGCCGAGGGGGTCGAGGACGACGAGACGTGGGAGCGGCTGCGGGACCTCGGGTGTGACGCCGTACAGGGGTGGCTCGTCGCCGCGGCGATGCCGCCCGAGGAGGCCACGGCGTGGTTGCTGGCGCGGGGGTCCCGTGGGTGGCAACGGCCTCGCGCGGCGTTGCCTGCCGCCGAGTAGGGGGCGCCCGGCCGCGCCCACGCGGCGGAGCCGCGTATCGACACGGCCTCGTGCCCCATGGGGCGCTCAGCCACCCGTGAAGTGGCTGATCAGCAGCTTCTCGTGCGCCTCCTCCGGCAGCCGCCCGCTCCTCATCAGCGTCGCCAGCCCGTGGTGGCGAACGCATGTCCACCAGGTGGGTGAAGATCGCGTCGTAGAGGGCCGGCCGGCGCCGCGCGAAGGACGTGTACGTCTCCGCCACCGCCATCAGCGCCTCCCGCGTGCCCGGTGCCGCCGTCCGCGCCTCCCGCAGCTCCGCCGCCAGGTCGGCGCAGCTCTGCACCGCGACCGCCGCCATGATCGCGTCCTTGCCCTTGAAGTGGCTGTAGAGGACCGGCCGGCTGTACTCGATCCCGGCGGCCGGCCGGCGTGTGGTCACCGTCCACCAGCCTCACTGGGGCCCGGCCGCGGCCGGCTACGGCGTCGCCGCCGACCCCCGGGGCGACGCGGCGCCTACCTGTCGATCAAGGGCCTCGGGGACGGCGCCTTCGGGCTGCTGGGCCTGGTCCTGCCGGCCGCCGCCGGTGCCCGCGCCGAGGCGTGGTTCATGGTCTGCGTGGCACTCGTCCCGTTCGTCGACACCCTGATGGTCCTGCGCCGTGGCGGGAAGAAGGCGGTCGCGTTCGGCATCCACTTCGCCACCGCGATCGTCCTACTGATCGGCGCCGGACTGCTTTTCGCGGTCTGACCACAACACAAGGGAACGCATCATGTCGCTGTTCGTGCCCAAGTTCGACGATTCCGTGATCGTGCGCGGCGCCGAGGCCGAGGTGGTCGGGGGTGCACCCGTCGGCGTCCAGCTGCTGGCCGACCAGAGTGCGACCGGAGGGGCGCTGTCCACCGTGCGCGTCACCCTGGCCGAGGGCGCCGACGGCGCGCGGCCCCACCTCCACCACAGCGGGGCGGAGATGTTCTACCTGCTCGACGGGTGTGCCGAGATCCTCTCCGGTGACGACATCGTGACCGCGGAGCGCGGTGACCTCGTCATCGTCCCGCCGGAGAAGCCGCACGCCTTCGCCGCCGTCCCGGAGGCCCCGGCGGACATCCTCATCGTCTTCGCCCCGGGCATCGAGCGCTTCGAGTACTTCCGCCACCTGCAGCGCATCCGCCTCGGCGAGGCCACCCCGGAGAGCATCCTCGAGGTGCAGGACCGGTACGACAACCACTTCCTCAAGAGCGAGGTCTGGGAGGGCCGCCGGGGCTGACGCGCCGGCGGCCGGGGAAACCGTTTCACGGCCACCCGGCCCCGCCCCATAGGATTGGGACTCAAACCACACACACTCACCCCAGAGGATCGCTGCATGCCTGGCATCACGCGCGAGGAGGTCGCCCACCTCGCCCGGCTGGCGCGTCTGGAGCTGAAGCCCGAAGAACTCGACCACTTCGCGGGACAGCTGGACGACATCATCGGCGCGGTCGCCCGCGTCAGTGAGGTCGCCGACCAAGACGTACCGCCGACCTCGCACCCGCTCCCGCTGACGAACGTCATGCGGGCGGACGAGGTCCGTCCCTCGCTCACCCCCGAGCAGGCGCTCTCCGGCGCCCCGGCCCAGGAGCAGCAGCGTTTCAAGGTGCCGCAGATCCTGGGGGAGGAGTGACCGCCATGACGGACAACAACATCATCAAGCTCACCGCCGCGCAGATCGCCGAGAAGATCGCCTCCGGCGAGCTCACGGCCGTCGAGGTCACCGAGGCCCACCTCGCCCGGATCGAGGCCGTCGACGAGAAGGTGCACGCCTTCCTGCACATCGACCGCGAGGGCGCCCTCGCCCAGGCCCGTGCCGTGGACGAGAAGCGGGCCCGCGGCGAGAAGCTCGGCCCGCTGGCCGGTGTCCCGCTCGCGCTCAAGGACATCTTCACCACCGAGGGCGTGCCCACGACCGTCGGCTCGAAGATCCTCGAGGGCTGGATCCCGCCGTACGACGCGACGCTCACCAAGCGGCTGAAGGCCGCCGACGTCGTCATCCTCGGCAAGACCAACATGGACGAGTTCGCCATGGGGTCCTCGACGGAGAACAGCGCCTACGGGCCGACCGGCAACCCCTGGGACCTCACCAAGATCCCCGGCGGTTCCGGCGGCGGTTCCTCCGCCGCGCTGGCCTCCTTCCAGGCGCCGCTCGCCATCGGCACCGACACCGGCGGCTCCATCCGCCAGCCGGCCGCCGTCACCGGCACGGTCGGCGTGAAGCCGACGTACGGCGCGGTCTCCCGCTTCGGCATGGTCGCCTTCTCGTCCTCCCTCGACCAGGGCGGCCCCTGCGCCCGTACGGTCCTGGACGCGGCCCTCCTGCACGAGGTCATCGCCGGGCACGACCCGATGGACTCCACCTCCATCGACGCCCCCGTCCCGCCCGTGGTCGAGGCCGCGAGGAACGGCTCCGTGCAGGGCATGCGCGTCGGCGTGGTCAAGCAGTTCCGCGGCGAGGGCTACCAGGCCGGTGTCATCCAGCGCTTCGACGAGTCCGTCGAGCTGCTGAAGGAGCTGGGCGCCGAGATCGTCGAGCTGGACTGCCCGTCCTTCGACCTCGCCCTGTCGGCGTACTACCTGATCGCGCCGTCCGAGTGCTCCTCCAACCTCGCCCGCTTCGACGGCCTGCGCTACGGCCTGCGGACCGGCGACGACGGCGGCCACTCGGCCGAGGAGGTCACCTCCCTCACCCGCGAGGCCGGCTTCGGTCCCGAGGTGAAGCGCCGCATCATGCTCGGCACGTACGCGCTGTCGAGTGGCTACTACGACGCCTACTACGGCTCCGCCCAGAAGGTGCGCACGCTCATCACGCGCGACTTCGAGAAGGCCTTCGAGCAGGTCGACGTCATCGTCTCGCCGACGACGCCGACCACCGCCTTCGCGATCGGCGAGCGCGCCGACGACCCGATGGCGATGTATCTCGCGGACCTGTGCACCATCCCGACCAACCTGGCGGGCAACGCGGCCATGTCCCTGCCCTGCGGCCTCGCCCCGGAGGACAACCTCCCGGTGGGCCTGCAGATCATCGCGCCCGCGATGAAGGACGACCGCCTGTACAAGGTGGGCGCCGCCGTCGAGGCCGCCTTCGTGGAAAAGTGGGGTCACCCGCTGCTGGAGGAGGCTCCGTCGCTGTGAGCAAGCTGTCCAAGGCCAAGGACTTCAAGAAGTCCAAGTCCGGTACGTACCTGTCGATGGCCACCACCGCGTTCGGCGCGTTCGGTGTCGCCAAGCAGATCAAGAAGGCCCGCGCCGAGCACGACACGCTGCGGCTGGTCGACGCCACGGTCTCCGCCGTGGCCATCGTGACCGGCCTCGCGATCCTCTACCGCGAGCTGAAGCGGCTGGGCGACGACGACGTCCTGCTGGGCTGAGAGGGAAGTTTTCACCGTGACCACCACGACCGACCTGGTGTCGTACGAGGACGCGCTGGCGTCGTACGACCCCGTCATGGGCCTCGAGGTCCATGTCGAACTCGGCACCAAGACCAAGATGTTCTGCGGCTGTTCGACGGCGCTCGGCGCCGAGCCGAACACCCAGACCTGCCCCGTCTGCCTCGGCCTGCCCGGCGCGCTCCCGGTCATGAACGCGACCGGCGTCGAGTCGGCGATCAAGATCGGTCTCGCGCTGAACTGCGAGATCGCCGAGTGGTGCCGCTTCGCCCGGAAGAACTACTTCTATCCGGACATGCCGAAGAACTTCCAGACCTCCCAGTACGACGAGCCGATCGCCTTCAACGGCTACCTCGACGTGCAGCTGGAGGACGGCGAGACCTTCCGCGTGGAGATCGAGCGCGCCCACATGGAGGAGGACACCGGCAAGTCCACCCACGTGGGTGGCGCGACCGGCCGGATCCACGGCGCGCAGCACTCGCTGCTGGACTACAACCGCGCCGGCATCCCGCTCATCGAGATCGTCACCAAGCCGATCGTGGGCGCCGGCGAGCGCGCTCCCGAGGTGGCGAAGGCGTACGTCCGTGAGCTGCGCGAGGTCATCCGTGCCCTCGGCGTGTCCGAGGCCCGCATGGAGATGGGCCAGATGCGCTGCGACGTCAACCTGTCGCTGATGCCCAAGGGCGCCGACAAGTTCGGCACCCGCAGCGAGACCAAGAACGTCAACTCGCTGCGTTCGGTGGAGCGCGCGGTCCGCTTCGAGGTCATGCGCCACGCCGCCGTGCTGAACGACGGCGGCAAGGTCGTCCAGGAGACCCGCCACTTCCACGAGGACACCGGCTCCACCACCTCCGGCCGTACCAAGGAGGAGGCCGAGGACTACCGGTACTTCCCGGAGCCCGACCTGGTGCCCGTCGCGCCCTCGCGCGAGTGGGTCGAGGAGATCCGCGCGGCGCTGCCCGAGCTGCCGCTGGCCCGCCGCACCCGGCTGCTCGCCGAGTGGGGCATCTCCGCCACCGACATGCAGGCGATCACCAACGCCGGTGCGCTGGACCTGATCGTCGCCACGATCGACGCCGGTGCCGACGCCGCCTCCGCCCGCAAGTGGTGGATGGGTGAACTGGCGCGCAGCGCCAACGAGTCCGGCAAGGCGCTGGACGAACTGGCGATCACGCCCGCGCAGGTGGCCCGGGTCACCGAGCTGGTCGCGAAGGGTGACCTGAACGACAAGCTGGCCCGTCAGGTCATCGAGGGCGTCCTCGCGGGCGAGGGCACCCCGGACGAGGTCGTCGACAAGCGCGGCCTGAAGGTCGTCTCCGACGAGGGCGCGCTGACCGCCGCCGTCGACGAGGCCATCGCCGGCAACCCGGGCGTCGCGGACAAGATCCGTGGCGGCAAGGTGGCCGCGGCCGGTGCCCTGGTCGGCGCGGTCATGAAGGCGACCCGGGGTCAGGCCGACGCGGCCCGCGTCAAGGAGCTGATCCTTCAGAAGCTGGGCGTCAGCGAGGACTGAGGGACACCGCGGAACGAATCCCGAGGGGCAGTACACCGAACCAGGTGTACTGCCCCTTGCTCGCTTACGAAAACCTTATGAGGCGACAGAGTTCGCCGGAGTGTCCTGTGATGTCCCTCGCACTCCTGTGAATAAGCTCATGATCACGGCAAACGATCAGTTTCGCCTGCAAGAGTGTCTTGCGATTGCTCATGCGTTCTTTGCGGGCTGTTCAGTCTATGGACGATCGTTCCCGGTCAAAGATCCACAAATCATCCCTGGGAGCACGTCCGTGGCAGACCTCGCCCGTTGGTGTGTCCGGCATCGGCTGATCGCCGTGCTGCTGTGGCTCCTCGCCTTCGGCGGGGTCACCACGGCCGCCGCCGTGGCCGGTTCGTCGTACTCGAACTCCTACGACGTCCCCGGCACCGAGGCGGGCCGCGCCGCGCAGCTGCTCAAGGAGGGCTTCCCGGGCCAGGGCGGGGACAGCGACACCGTCGTCTGGCACACCACCACCGGCACCGTCCGCGCCGCCGGCGTCGAGCGGACCATGACCCGCACCCTCGACCGCATCGCCTCGCTGCCCGGCGTCGCCTCGGTGAGCGGCCCGTACGGCAACCAGGGCGCGCACCGGATCAGCGCCGACGGCCGTACGGCCTACGCCGCCGTCACCTTCACGCAGGAGGCCGAGCACATCGGCAAGGCCGAGGCGCAGGCCGTGGTCAGTACCGCCAAGGCCGCCGAGGGTCACGGGCTCCAGGTGGAACTGGGCGGCAGCGCCATCGGGCTCACCGCGTCCCCGCGCGAGCACACCGCCGAGCTGGTCGGCGTGCTCGTCGCGGCCGTGGTGCTGTTCCTCGCCTTCGGCTCGCTCGCCGCCTCGGCCCTGCCCATCGCCACCGCCCTGGTCGGCGTCGGCACCGCCTACGCGGGCATCGGGCTGCTCGGACACGCCATGACCGTCGCCGACTTCGCGCCCATGCTCGGCATGCTCATCGGCCTCGGCGTCGGCATCGACTACGCGCTGTTCATCGTCACCCGGCACCGGCGCGGGCTGAAACGCGGCCTGAGCGTCACCGAGGCCGCCGTGAACGCCGTGGCCACCACCGGACGCGCCGTCGTCTTCGCGGGTGCGACGGTGTGCATAGCTCTGCTGGGGATGTTCATCCTGCGGCTGAGCTTCCTCAACGGGGTCGCCGTGGCCGCCTCGTTGACGGTCCTGCTCACCGTCGCGGCCTCGGTCACCCTGCTGCCCGCCCTGCTGTCGTACATCGGCCCCCGGGCCCTCAGCCGCCGCGAACGGCGCCGGCTCGCCGAGCACGGGCCGCGCCCGGAGCTGCCCACCGGTCTCGCCGCCCGCTGGTCGGCGCTCGTCGAGCGCCGCCCCAAGCTGCTCGGCTCGCTCGCCCTCGCCGTCATCGCGCTGCTCGCCCTGCCGACGCTCTCCCTCCACCTGGGCACCTCCGACCAGGGCAACGACCCGCGCACCTCCACCACCCGCAAGGCCTACGACCTGCTCGCCGAGGGCTTCGGACCGGGCGTCAACGGGCCGCTCACCCTGGTGGCGCGCGTGGACGGCGCCGCCGACAGGCTCGCCCTGGACAATCTCGACACGACCCTGCGCGCCACCCCGGGCGTCGCCTCCGTCACCCCGGCCACCTACGGCACCGGCGGCGGCACCGCCTACCTCACCGTCGTCCCCGCCTCCGCCCCGCAGTCCCAGGACACCAGCGACCTCGTGGACCGGCTGCGCACCAGGGTGCTGCCGCGGGCGGAGACCGGCACCTCCCTCGACATCCAGGTCGGCGGGGTCACCGCCGGGTACGACGACTTCGCGGGTGTGATCGTCGGCAAACTGCCGCTGTTCGTCGGCGCGGTCATCGGGCTCGGCTGTCTTCTGCTGCTCGTCGCGTTCCGCTCGCTCGGGATCCCGCTGAAGGCCGCGGTGATGAACATCGCCGCCGTGGCCGCCGCGTTCGGCATCGTCGTCGCCGTCTTCCAGTGGGGCTGGGGCAGCGAACTGCTCGGTCTCGGCCGGGCGGGACCCATCGAGCCCTTCCTCCCCGTGATCATGGTGTCCGTCCTCTTCGGCCTCTCCATGGACTACCAGGTCTTCCTGGTCAGCCGGATGTACGAGGAGTGGCTGGAGACCGGCGACAACCGGCGCGCCGTCCGCGTGGGCCTGGCCGAGACCAGCCGGGTCATCAACTCCGCCGCGGTCATCATGATCTCGGTCTTCCTCGCCTTCGTGCTCAGCGGCGACCGCGTGATCGCCATGTTCGGCATCGCGCTCGCCTCCGCCGTCGCCCTGGACGCCTTCGTCCTGCGCACCCTCCTCGTGCCCGCGCTGATGCATCTGCTGGGCGCCGCCAACTGGTGGCTGCCCGCCTGGCTGGAGCGCCGCCTGCCCCGCGTCAGCATCGAGCCGCCCGAGTGCCGTGCCGCGCATGAGAGGCTCGGCAGGGTCTCGGTGGCGGAACTGCGGAAGGAAGAGCAGCGCGATGTACGCGATATCCCTGGGTGACGACGGCGCACAGCTGCGGCCGCTGGAGGTCTGGCACGCCGAGGAACTCCTCGCCGACATCGACCGCGGGCGGGAGTTCATCGGCCGGCACATCGGGCTGGCGGACGTGATCACCGACCTGGACTCCGCCCGCGCCTACCTGAAGTCCTACGCCGACAAGCGCGGCGCCGACGCCGGCAGCCTGCACGGCATCTGGCTGGACGGCACGCTGGTCGGCGGCCTGCTGTTCCGGGTGTGGGACACCCCGAGCGGGGTCTGCGAGGCCGGCTGCTGGCTGGAGCCCGCGGCGGCCGGGCGCGGGCTGGTCACGCGGGGCATGCGGGTGCTGCTGGAGTGGGCCTTCGAGGAGCGCGGCATGCACCGCGTGGAGTGGTACGCCTCCTCGGCCAACGCGCCCAGCATCAACGTGGCCCGCCGGCTCGGCATGACCCGCGAGGGCGTGCTCCGCGAGAACTACCCGCACCGGGGCGTGCGCACCAGTACCGAGATCTGGTCGGTG
Organism: Streptomyces sp. NPDC001153; assembly: GCF_053598315.1. NCBI lineage: Bacteria > Bacillati > Actinomycetota > Actinomycetes > Kitasatosporales > Streptomycetaceae > Streptomyces > Streptomyces sp. NPDC001153. The sequence continues at coordinate 49,136 of NZ_JBSFJZ010000044.1, read as the reverse complement.
CTCGCCCACGAATGGCGCGCGGCACGCGCGCGTGGCACGCACGACGATCACTGACGACCGGCGATCATTAAGACGCCTCTCAGACAGCGTCCGTACGGTGCCGGGCATGGCTACGAAGACAGAGGAAGGCGCCGAGGCGCGGAACGACGAGAGGACGGCGGGGGAGGCCGCCACCACTGAGGAGGAATCCGCGCGGGCGGAGGCTGTCGAGGACGGCTCCGGGCAGGCGGGCGCCGTCGATGAGGAGGCCGCCGGCGAGCAGGAACCCGCGGAGGAGAAGGTGCCCTCCGGAGTCGGTCAGGGCGCCGGTGCCGTCGTCTCGGCCGCGCTGGGCCTCGTCTCGCTCAGCGGCGGCTGGATCGGTACCGTCGCGGGCGCCCGTGAGCAGCTCGTCGGTCAGCTGCGGACCCCTTCCACCGCGAGCGTCGCCACCCAGATCAAGGCGGTCTACGGCAACGCCTGGCACAGCACCGCCCTGTGGGCCGGCCTGTTCGCGCTGGCCGCGCTGCTCACCGGCGTCGTCGTGCTCGCCCGGCCCGCCTTCGGTGCTCCCGGCCGCCCGCAGGCGCACTGGATCAAGTCGGTCTCCTGGGCCGGCGTCTCGCTCGGGGCCGTCGGCCTGCTGCTGGCCGTCCTGAAGTACTCCGACGCCCTGCTGGCCCTGCCCTCGGCCGGCTGAGAACCCGCAGGTCCGCAGGGGCCTTAGGGAGTCCGTAAGCACCTCAGGGACTCCCTAAGGCCCCTTACGCGCGCGTGCGGCCCGTACGCCGGGCGAAGATGCGGAACTCTCCCGATGTGGCGCACCCCCCTGGGAGACGAAGGTGGAGGCATCGCAGAACGCGACGCACGACACCGGCTCTCCTCGAAGGACACGTCATGATCGAGTTCGATATCCACAAGATGCGCTCCGCCCAGCTGATCCACGACGCCGAGCAGGTGCGCCTGGCCCGCGAGGCCGCCCGGGCCCGCCGCGCCGCCCGCCGCGAGGCCTCCGCCGGCCACGACGGCGCGGTCGCCGAGTCCCATACCGAGCGGTCGCGCCGGCACCGGACCCCCCGCACGGCGTGACCACCGGGCCGACGGACGGGGCCGGCACGGAGGGTGGCCGTACGGGGGTCGGCCGCCCTCCGGACCTCCCGGACCGGGGTCGTACGACTGCCCATCCCGGTCGTACGACCCTTCCGTCCGGTGCTGCGACTTCTCCGGCCGGCGGTACGACAATCGCACCGGGTCTGTGGAAAACCGCTGCCACGCCATCCGGACCTCATGCGATGCTCGGGCCCGTGGAGACCAGGTCCGTCAGTCCCGTGTTCGTCGGCCGCGCCGACGAGTTGGACACCTTGAACGACGCGCTCGCCCGCGCCCGCGCCGGCGAGCCCCAGGCGCTGCTGCTCGGCGGCGAGGCCGGGGTCGGCAAGACCCGCCTCGTCGAGGAGTTCGCTACGGCCGCCGGCCGCCACGCGGTCGTCGCCGTCGGCGGCTGTGTGGAGATCGGCGCCGACGGGCTGCCGTTCGCGCCCTTCTCCACCGCGCTGCGCGCCCTGCGCGACGCCCTGCCCGCTCAGTTCGCCGCCGCCGCCCAGGGACAGGAGGAGGAACTGGCCCGCCTCCTGCCCGACCTGGGCGAGGCCGGCACCGGCCGCCACGACGAGCAGGGCATGGCCCGCCTGTTCGAACTCACCGCCCGGCTGCTGGAGCGGATCGCCGCCGACCACCCGGTCGTGCTCGTCCTGGAGGACCTGCACTGGGCCGACGCCTCCACCCGCCACCTCCTCGCCTACCTCTTCCGCACCCTGCGCGCAGGCAGGCTCCTCGTCCTCGCCAGCTACCGCTCCGACGACATCCACCGCCGCCACCCGCTGCGCCCCCTGCTCGCCGAGCTCGACCGGCTGCGCACCGTCCGCCGCATCGAACTCGCCCGCTTCACCCGCGAGGAGGTGGGCCGCCAGATCGCCGGCATCCTCGCCGCCGAACCCGCCCCCGCGCAGGTCGACGAGATCTTCGAACGCTCCGACGGCAACGCCTTCTTCGTCGAGGAACTCGCCGTCGCCGCCTGCGACGGCTGCTGCACCGGCCTCACCGACTCCCTGCGCGACCTGCTCCTGGTCCGGGTCGAGGCGCTGCCCGAGAGCGCCCAGCGGGTCGCCCGGATCGTCGCCGAGGGCGGCTCCACCGTGGAGTACCGGCTGATCGCCGCCGTCGCGCAGCTCGGCGAGGACGACCTCATCGAGGCGCTGCGGGCCGCCGTCGGCGCCAACATCCTCACCGTCACCCCGGCCGGCGACGGCTACCGCTTCCGGCACTCCCTGGTCCGCGAGGCCGTCGCCGACGACCTGCTGCCCGGCGAACGCTCCCGGCTCAACCGCCGCTACGCCGAGGCCCTGGAGGCCGGCCCCACGCTCGTCCCCGCCGACGCGCGCGTGATGCGCCTGGCCAGTTACTGGTACCACGCCCACGACGCCGCCAAGGCCCTGCCCGCCGTCCTGGACGCCTCCGTGGTGGCCCGCCGCCGGCACGCCTACACCGAGCAACTCGGGCTCCTGGAGCGGGCGATGGAGCTGTGGGACAGCGCCCCGCAGGAGGTGCGCTCCGCCCTGCGCCCGGTCGACTACACCGAGGTCTACCCTCCGTGCGGCTGCGACCCGGCCACCGCACCGCTGCGCTATCTCGACCTGATGGCCGAGGCGGCGGTCGCGGGCCGCTTCGGCGGGGAACGCGAACGCGCGCTGAAGATCATCAAGCGGGCCCTGCGCCTCCTGGAGGACGAGCCGGACCCCCTGCGCGCCGCCTGGTTCTGGGTGCAGCGCTCCCGGCTCGTCCAGGCCCTGGCCCGCGGCGACGGCTGGCAGGAACTGGCCACCGCCCAGGACCTGGTGCGCGGCCTGCCGCCGTCCGAGGTGCACGCCGAGGTGCTGGCCCTCGCCGCCGGCTGGTCCATGCTGCACCGTCCCGGACCCGAGGCCTTCGCCGCCGCCGAGCGGGCCGTGGAGTACGCGCGCATGGTCGGCGCCCGCGACATCGAACTGCACGCCCGCCTCACCCTCGGCGGCCTCAGGGTGGACGCGGGCGACACCGAGACCGGCCTCGCGGAGATGCGGCAGGTGCTGCGGGACACCCTCGCGGAGGGTGTGCACTATGTCGCGGGCCGCGCCTATGTGAACCTGCCGTCCGAGCTGCAGAGCATCGGCCGTGACCGAGAGGCCGTCCCCCTCCTGCGCGAGGGCATCGACTTCGCCCGCGCCCACGGGCAGATGGACGCCGAGTCATGGATACGGGGCAACCTGTCCGAGGCGCTCTACTCGCTCGGCGACTGGGCGGAGGCCGCCGAGACCGCCGCCCACGCGACCCGGGTCGGCCACAGTGCCAAGCCGCGCGGCCAGGGCGCCCTGCGCCTGGCCCATCTCGCCCTGGCCCGGGGCGACCTCGCCGAGGCGAGCCGCCAACTCGCCGCCGCCCGCGCCCACTACGGCACGCACGACCCCATGCCCCAGCTCTCCCTGCCCCTGGCCCGGGTCGCCCTCGGTGTCGCCGCCGAGGAGGGCCGTATCGCCGACGTCCGCGCCGAACTCCTCCGGGCCCTGGACGGCGGCTTCCCACTCGGCACCCACCGCTACGGCTGGCCGCTGCTGCGGGCCGCCGCCACCGCGGAGGCCGAGGCCCGCACCCTGCCCGCCGCCGGGCCGGGCCGCGCCGAGATCCTCGACCGCCTGGGCAATGCCGTACGCGGTCTCGCCACCGGCGCCCCGCTCTGGCAGGCCTACGACCAGTGGACCCGCGCCGAGCTGCGCCGCGCGGAGGGCGTGGACACCAGCGACGACTGGGCGCAGGTCGTCACCGCCTTCGAGTGCCTGGACCGCCCCTACGAGCTCGCCCGGGTCCGCCACCGCCTCGCCGGAGCCCTCCTGGCCGACGGCGGCGACGACGAACGCGACCGCGCGGTGGAACTGCTCCGGCTGGCCGCCGCCGTCGCCGACCACCTCGACGCCCGGTCTCTCGCCGGCACCGTCGCCCGGCTCGCCCAGCGCGCCCGCCTCACCCTGACCCGCGCGCCCCGGCAGGCCCTCGCCTCCGCCGACCCGGCCGCGGCCCTCGGCCTGACCAGCCGGGAGCGGGACGTCCTGCGCCTGGTCTCGGCCGGCCGCACCAACCGCCAGATCGCCGAGGAGCTGTTCATCTCCCCGAAGACCGCGAGCGTCCACGTCTCCAACATCCTCGGCAAGCTCGGCGTCTCCGGCCGGGGCGAGGCGGCGGCGACGGCTCACCGGCTGGGGCTGTTCCCTGCCGAGACGCTCACTGCCGCAACGGCGGGCCGAGACCTACGCTGAAGAAAAGCCGCAAGGGGGAGAAAGCGGGGGAGGGGCCGTGTTCAACGCCTTCGAGGAACTGTTCGCACCCAGTCGCAAACACACCCGGGACGAACAGAACCGCCTGGAGCTGACCCGCGAGGACGTCGGCGACAACGACCCCGGCCGGGGCCCGATAGACCTGGCCTCCGGAAAGGCGGTCATACGCCTGCCGGAGCCACCGCCGGCCGAGGACGAGTGACGGCGCCGCTCACCGCACCTCCGCCTCCAGCACCCGGTCGTCGCCCTTGCCCGGCCGGCCCCGGCCGTCCGTGTTGCTCGTCACCAGCCACACCTTGTCACCGCCCGCCGCACGCGGACGATGCGGTTGTCCGAGGCCGAGGTGAAGCAGGCGCAGATCATGTGGTCCGAGGCGAAGCCGGGGGACAGGGCGATGCCCAGCAGACCGCCCTCCCCGGCCGGGGAGACCCCCGAGACCGTGCCCGGCACGGTCCTGCGGCCCGTCCTGTCGTCGATCCGGACGATCGTGCTGTCGTCGCGGGAGGAGACCAGCAGTCCGCCGCCGGGCAGCGGAGCCGGCCCCCACGGTGTGCGCAGGCCCTCGGCCACGGTGCGCAGCACCTTCACCGAGCCCTTGGCAGGGGGTGCCGGCTCGGTGGCGTCGCCGGAGGGGGCCGTGCCCGGTGCCGTACCCGTGGCCGCCGTCCTCCCGAGGCCGCCAGGAGGGCCTCCGCCGTCGGAGGAGCAGCCGGCCGTCAGCAGGAGGGCGGCCGCGGCCAACACGGCCGGTACAGCCCGTCGTTGCACGATCAGGGTCCCATCGGGGCGGTCGTCGGGCGGCAGGTGCTCCTTCTCATACACCGCCGGCCCCCGTCCGGGTTCCCGCTCCACCACGACCGATCCCGCGCACCCCGGTAGCCCCGCGCCCCTCGGCCCTCAGTCCCACGACCCCTGAGCCGCCGGCAGCCGTGACACCTCCGCGAGGTCCTCCCCGGTCAGCCGCAGGTCGCCCGCCGCCGCGTTCTCCACGGCCCACCGCTCCTGCTTGGCACCCGGCAGGGCGATCACATGGCGGCCCTGCGCCAGGACCCAGGCCAGGGCCACCTGGGCCGGGGTGACGTTCTCGCCGTGGCGGCGCGCGATGCGGCGCAGGCCCGCGACGATCGGCTGGTTGGCGGCCATCATCTCGGCCGTGAAACGGGGATGGCGGGCCCGTACGTCGTCCGGTTCGAAACCCTCGCCCGGGGTCAGCGTGCCCGTCAGGAAGCCGTTGCCCAGCGGCATCGCCGCGAGGAAACCCACGCCCCGCGCCTCGCACCACGGCAGCAGCGCCTGGAGCGCCTCGGGCGACCACACCGACAGCTCCGCCTCCACCGCGGCCACCGGGAACACCTGCTGCACCCGCTGCAACTGGCGCACCGTACCGTCGTGCAGCCCCGCCCCGGAGCGGCGGCCACCGCGCGCGCCCACCGCGCACAGGCCCAGTGCCCGCACCTTGCCGGCCCGCACCAGCTCGGCCATCGCGCCCCACGTCTCCTCGACGGGGACCTCGGGGTCGGCGCGATGCAGCTGGTAGAGGTCGATGACATCCGTCTGGAGGCGGCGCAGGGAGGCGTCGCAGGCCCGCTTCACATACCCGGGGCGGCCGTTGGCCACGACGTGCTGCTCGCCCACCAGCAGCCCCACCTTCGTGGACACGAAGGCCTCCGCGCGCCGTTCCTTGAGCACCCGGCCCAGCAGCAGCTCATTGGTGAACGGGCCGTACATGTCCGCCGTGTCCAGGAGGGTCGAACCCAGGTCCAGCGCCCGGTGCACGGTCCTGAGCGATGCGTCGCCCCGCTGCCGTGACCCGCTGTACGCCCAGCTCATCGGCATGCACCCGAGTCCGACGGCCCCCACCGCGAGCGCCCCCGCGCCGATCGTCCTGCGCTCCACCTGCTCGTGAACCTCCCTCTGCCCGGCCCCCAACCTAACCTCTGCACGCGCGCGTGCCTGACATAGCCTCCATGCCATGAGTGCTGACGTGTGGCTTCCCATAGCGCCGGAGGAGATCGAGGGCCTGCCCGAGGGGCTCCGGTACCTGTTCTGGGACGGGGGCGAGGACGGTGACCAGCCCTTTCCCGGCGACCCGGCGGACTGCGTCCTGTACGTGGTGCCGTACATGAAGCGGTGGCCGGTCAAGGTGCGTCCGCTGGAGCAGCTCACCGGCGTCCGGGTGATCCAGACCCTCACCGCCGGGGTCGACGACGTCACCTCGCGGCTGTCCGTCATCCGGCCCGGCGTCCAGCTGTGCAACGCGCGCGGTGTGCACGAGGCGAGCACCGCCGAACTCGCGCTCGCCCTGACCCTCGCCTCCCTGCGCGGCATCCCCGGCTTCGTCCGGGCCCAGCAGCAGGAGCGCTGGCAGAGTGCCTTCCACCCCGCCCTCGCCGACAAGTCCGTCCTCATCGTCGGCTACGGCGCCATCGGCGCCGCCATCGAAGACCGGCTCGCGCCGTTCGAGCTCGCGCGGGTGGCGCGCGTCGCGCGCTCTGAGCGCACCACGGCGCGCGGTCCGGTGCATCCGCTCACCGAATTGCCTTCTCTGCTTCCACACGCTGATGTCGTGATCCTCTCCACGCCCTTGACGGAGGACACGCTGGGCCTGGCGGACGCCGAATTCCTGGCGCGGATGAAGGACGGGGCGCTGCTCGTGAACGTGGCCCGCGGCCCCGTCGTGGACACCAAGGCGCTGCTCGCGGAGCTGGAGAGCGGCCGCATCACCGCGGCCCTGGACGTCACCGACCCCGAGCCGCTGCCGCCCGGACACCCGCTCTGGCAGGCCCCCGGCGTGCTCATCACCCCCCACGTGGGCGGGCCCACCTCCGCCTTCCTGCCGCGCGCCAAGCGGCTGCTCGCCGACCAGCTGACCCGATTCGTGAACCACGAGCCCCTGCGGAACGTGGTCCTGACGACAGGGGTGTAATCCGGTTCCGGCACCCTGCGCGACCCCCCGGACGCGCCCCGTACCCGCATCAGCGCTGGTCGTCACGGAGCGTAGAGAAGCTATGTCCCTGAGTGACGATCCTGGTGTATCGTCCCGACAGGGGCTGCGCCGCCTACCGTCGGCGCCGGGGATGGACATTTCAGATTTGTGAGGGGGGCGACGGGCGATGCACGGCCTATGGACGAACGATCCGACGCGGCGGAGCCGCCGACGGCGGCCCTGGCGCACGGCCGCGCGCAGACGCGGCCACCACACCAGCCACCAGCAGCGCAGGCACAACGGCCGCAGGAGGCATGCGCACCCAGCGCACCGGGACCGTCGGGACCCGGGAGCGGCGCAGACCGGGAGGCCCCGGTGAGCGCGCCGCCCTCGGTGACGACCGCCCTCGACGCGACGGTGCGCGCACCGCATCCGCAGCAGGCGCCGGCGTCCCGCCGGCCGGCCGCCGGTGAACGCACCCGCACGAGGGAGCAACTCGTTCTCGCCCTGGTCTGCGCGGCCTACGCCGTCGGGGCCGCCTTCGACTGGGGCACGGACGAACTGGCGCTGATCATGGGCGACTTCGGGCTGGCCGCCGCGGCGGGCACCGCAGCCGTCTCCTGCTTCATGTACGCCCGCAGTCCGCGCGTCCGCTTCCGCTCGGCCTGGCTGCTGTTCGCCCTCTCCTCGGCGATGGCGTCCCTCGGCAACGCGGTCTGGGGATGGTACGAGGTCGTCCTCGGCCGGCCGGTGCCCAGCCCCTCCTACGCGGACCTGTTCTTCCTGTGCTTCGCGCCGCCGGCCATCGTGGGCCTGCTGGTGCTCGCCAAACGGCCGGTGACCAAGGCCGGCTGGATCTGCCTGGCGCTGGACGCCTGGCTGATCGGCGGCTCGCTGCTCACGCTGTCCTGGAGCCTCGCGCTCGCCCAGGCGGCCCGGTTCGACGGGCCGAGCGTGGCGCACACCGCGCTGTCGCTGGCGTACCCGCTGCTCGACATCGCGCTCGTCAGCATGGTGCTCGCGCTGCACTTCCGCCGCACCCCGGGCAACCGCACCGCCGTGAACACGGCGATCGGCGCGCTCGCGCTGACCGTCATGTGCGACGCGCTGTTCACCTCGCCGCTGCTGCACAGCAGCTACCACTCCGGTCAGCTGCTGGACGCCGGCTGGTTCGCCGGTTCGCTGCTGCTCGCCTACGCCCCCTGGGCCGCGCCCCGCCGCAAGGGCGGACAGGAGGGGCACGTACCGGACGGGCACACGCGCGTGGTCCACGAACACGTGCCCGGACAGCGCGGCACGAGCCACCACCATGCGCCCGCGCCCGCCCCCGGAGGTGATCACAGCCGGTATCCGGCCGGCCGGCCGCTCACCGGCTCCCTGGCCGCCCTCACCCCGTACCTCGCCGCCGCCGTGTGCACCCTGGGCATCCTGTACAACGTCCTCAACGGGCGCCGACCCGACCATGTCGTGCTGATCACCGCGGGCGCCGTCGTGCTCGCCCTCGTCATCCGGCAGGGCATCATGCTGCTGGACAACATCACCCTGACCCAGGAACTGGCGCAGAAGGAGAACCACTTCCGCTCGCTGGTGCAGGGCTCCAGCGACGTGATCATGATCGCCGCGCCCAACGGCATCCTGCGGTACGTCTCCCCGGCCGCCGCCGGGGTCTACGGCCGCCCGGCCGAGGAACTGGTGGGCACGGAGCTGGCCGCCCTCATCCACCCGGAGGACCTGGGCTGCGTGGTGCACGAGGTGCGCCGCTTCCTCGCCGCCGACCCCCTGGAGGAACCCACCACCCGCATCGAGTGCCGCTTCCGGTCCGGCGGTGGGGGCACCGCCCGCTCGAGCGCAGCCGAGAGCGGGGGAGGCTGGCTCAACGTGGAGTCCACCGTCAACCGCCACCACGGCGGCCTGATCTTCAACAGCCGGGACGTGACCGAGCGCGTCCGTCTGCAGGCGCAGCTGCAGCACAACGCCGAGCACGACCCGCTGACCGACCTGCCCAACCGCGCGCTGTTCACCCGGAGAGTGCAGCAGGCGCTGTCCGGCCGCCGTGCCACCGACCGGGGTGCCGCCCTGCTGGGCACGGCCGTGCTCTTCATCGACCTGGACGGCTTCAAGGCCGTCAACGACACGATCGGGCACCAGGCCGGGGACGAGCTGCTCGTCCAGGCCGCCCGCAGACTCCAGGACGCGGTCCGGCAGGGGGACACCGCGTCCCGGCTGGGCGGCGACGAGTTCGCGGCCCTGATCGTCGGGGACGGCAGCCGTGACCGTGCCGCCCGGGAGCGGAACATCCTGGAGCTCGCCGACCGCCTCAGGGTGACCCTCTCCCAGCCGTACGCCATCGACGGCAGCGACGTGCGGGTCAACGCCTCCATCGGCGTCGCCTTCGCCGAACCGGGCCTCGGGGCGGGCGAGTTGCTGCGCAACGCCGACCTCGCGATGTACCGCGCCAAAGCGGCCGGAAAGGGCCGGGTCGAGCTGTACAAGCCGCAGATGCAGCAGGACGTCGTACGCAAGGCGGAGCTGGCCACCCGGCTGCGTGCCGCGCTGCACGACGGCGAGTTCGCCCTGCTGCACCAGCCGGTGGTGTGCCTGTCGACCGGCCGGATCACGGCGGTCTCCGCGCAGGCGCGCTGGCGCTCCTCGCAGGGCGTGCTGTTCACCCCGGCCGAGTTCCTGCGGGTGACCGAGGACGGCGACAAGACCGCCGAGCTGGACCGCTGGATCCTGCGGGAGGCCGTCGAGCAGGCCGCCGAGCGGGCCGCCACCGGGATCGTCGTCCCGGTGACCGTACGGACGAGCGCCCGGCGGCTGGTGGACCGCTCGATGCCGCTCGGCTCCGTGGAGGCGCTGCTGACCCGGCACGGGCTGCCGCCCGGCGCACTGGTCCTGGAGCTGTCCGACACCGATCCGCTGGTCTCCCTGGACGAGCTGGAGCGGCGGCTGACCGCGCTCAGCCGGCTCGGGGTGCGGATCGCGCTGGACGGCTTCGGCAGCGGCCACGCGGCCATCACCGCCCTCAGAAGGCTGCCCGTGGACATCCTCAAACTCGACCGCAGCCTGGTCGAGGGCGTCGTGGAGTCCGGGCGGCTGCACAAGATCACCAGCGGTCTGCTGCGGATCGCCGGCGATCTCGGCCTGCAGTCGGTGGCCGAGGGCGTGGACCTGCCGGAGCAGGTCGTCGCGCTGCGCGCGATGGGCTGCACGCACGGGCAGGGCATGGCCTTCGCGGGGCCGCTCGACGAGTACCGGCTGCGCCGGGCGCTCGGGTCCGGCCACTACCCGGTGCCGCACGCACCGGCCGAGCCGGCGTTCGCCGGGAGTGTGAGCGAGCCGAAGGGGCGCTCCGGGGTGTACACAGGGGGTGTTACGGCTGTCTTCGGAGGCGGCAGTGCCCTTCGCTCACATTCTGAGACTCCCGTCCCACCCACTTGACACGTGGTGCGCGTCGGGGGGAGGGTCAGTGCCATGCGCACCCGAATTCTCGTACTTGGACAGCGCGTCGGCTGAGCTGGGACCCACCGGAGGACGATCCGGCAACCCCAGCGACCTCACCGGCGCGCTCCCCTCGCTTGCCTTGCGGCACGAGGGGTTTTTTGTTGCACGAGTGCTTTTCGTGCAGCGCTTGAACTCCGTACAAACCTCGCAAAAACCCTCAGCATCGAGAAGAGAATGCCGATGACCGAGCAGGCCACCGGGGCCCATCCGCAGCCGCGGCCCCGATCCGGAGGACAGCAGTCCGCCCCCGTCGAGCACGTCACGGGTGCGCAGTCCCTCATCCGCTCCCTCGAGGAGGTCGGCGCTGACACGGTATTCGGCATTCCCGGCGGCGCGATCCTGCCGGCGTACGACCCCCTGATGGACTCGAAGAGGGTCCGTCACGTGCTGGTCCGCCACGAGCAGGGCGCCGGCCACGCTGCCACCGGCTATGCGCAGGCCACCGGCAGGGTCGGCGTCTGCATGGCGACGAGCGGCCCCGGCGCCACCAACCTGGTCACCCCGATCGCCGACGCCCACATGGACTCCGTCCCGCTGGTCGCGATCACCGGCCAGGTCGCCTCGAAGTCGATCGGCACGGACGCCTTCCAGGAGGCGGACATCGTCGGCATCACCATGCCGATCACCAAGCACAACTTCCTCGTCACCAAGGCCGAGGACATCCCGCAGGTCATCGCGCAGGCGTTCCACATCGCCTCCACCGGCCGCCCGGGCCCGGTCCTGGTCGACATCGCCAAGGACGCCCTCCAGGCGAAGACCACCTTCTCCTGGCCGCCCACCATGGACCTGCCCGGCTACCGACCGGTGACCAAGCCGCACGCCAAGCAGATCCGCGAGGCGGCCAAGCTGATCACCTCCGCCAGGCGGCCCGTCCTCTACGTCGGCGGCGGCGTCATCAAGGCGCACGCCACCGCCGAGCTGAAGGTCCTCGCCGAACTCACCGGAGCGCCCGTCACCACCACCCTGATGGCGCTCGGCGCGTTCCCCGACAGCCACCCGCTGCACGTGGGAATGCCGGGCATGCACGGTGCGGTCACCGCCGTCACCGCGCTGCAGAAGGCCGACCTGATCGTCGCCCTCGGAGCCCGCTTCGACGACCGCGTCACCGGCAAGCTGGACAGCTTCGCCCCGTACGCCAAGATCGTCCACGCCGACATCGACCCGGCCGAGATCGGCAAGAACCGCGCCGCCGACGTGCCGATCGTCGGTGACGCCCGCGAGGTCATCGCCGACCTGGTCCAGGCGGTGCAGAAGGAGCACAGCGAGGGCAACAAGGGCGACTACACCGCCTGGTGGAGCGACCTGAACCGCTGGCGCGAGACCTACCCGCTCGGCTACGACCAGCCCGAGGACGGCTCGCTCTCCCCGCAGCAGGTCATCGAGCGCATCGGGCAACTGGCGCCGGAGGGCACGATCTTCGCGGCGGGCGTCGGCCAGCACCAGATGTGGTCCGCGCACTTCATCCAGTACGAGAAGCCCGCCACCTGGCTGAACTCCGGCGGTGCCGGAACCATGGGCTACGCGGTCCCGGCGGCGATGGGCGCCAAGGCCGGACAGCCGGACCACACGGTCTGGGCGATCGACGGCGACGGCTGCTTCCAGATGACCAACCAGGAACTGACCACCTGCGCCCTGAACAACATCCCGATCAAGGTCGCCATCATCAACAACGGCGCCCTCGGGATGGTCCGCCAGTGGCAGACCCTGTTCTACAACCAGCGCTACTCCAACACCGTGCTGCACAGCGGCCCCGACGACATCAACCCGGAGGCCAAGGGCACGCGCGTGCCGGACTTCGTGAAGCTGTCGGAGGCGATGGGCTGCGTGGGTCTGCGCTGCGAGCGCCCGGAGGACCTGGACAAGGTCATCGAAGAGGCGAACTCCATCAACGACCGCCCGGTCGTCATCGACTTCATCGTCCACGAGGACGCGATGGTGTGGCCGATGGTCGCCGCCGGCACCTCCAACGACGAGATCATGGCCGCCCGGGACGTCCGCCCCGACTTCGGCGACAACGAAGACGACTGAGCGAGGAAGAGCAAAGAGATCATGTCAAAGCACACGCTCTCCGTCCTGGTGGAGAACACGCCGGGCATCCTCGCCCGGATCGCCGCCCTGTTCTCCCGCCGGGGCTTCAACATCGACTCGCTCGCGGTCGGCGTCACCGAGCACCCCGACATCTCCCGCATCACCATCGTGGTGGGTGTCGAGGACCTGCCGCTGGAGCAGGTGACCAAGCAGCTCAACAAGCTCGTCAACGTGCTGAAGATCGTCGAGCTGGAGCCCGGTCAGGCCGTGCAGCGCGAACTCGTCCTGGTGAAGGTCCGCGCCGACAACGAGACCCGCTCCCAGATCGTCGAGATCGTCCAGCTGTTCCGCGCCAAGACCGTCGACGTCTCCCCGGAGGCCGTCACCATCGAGGCCACCGGATCCAGCGAGAAGCTGTCCGCCATGCTCAAGATGCTGGAGCCGTTCGGCATCAAGGAGCTGGTGCAGTCCGGCACGATCGCCATCGGCCGCGGCGCCCGTTCGATCACGGACCGCTCGCTGCGCGCCCTCGACCGATCCGCTTGAGGCTGAAGTACGGCTGAAACCGGGCGGTCGGCGACACGCCGTCCGCCCGGATGCCGAGACCCCGAGACTTCCCTTCCCCTCACCGTCATACGGTGGGACGCACAACCTGCACACCAAGGAGAGAACCCAAAGTGGCCGAGCTGTTCTACGACGCTGACGCCGACCTGTCCATCATCCAGGGCCGCAAGGTCGCGGTCATCGGCTACGGCAGCCAGGGCCACGCCCACGCGCTGTCGCTGCGTGACTCCGGTGTCGACGTCCGTGTCGGTCTGCACGAGGGCTCCAAGTCCAAGGCCAAGGCCGAGGAGCAGGGCCTGCGCGTGGTGACGCCGTCCGAGGCCGCCGCCGAGGCCGACGTCATCATGATCCTGGTGCCGGACCCGATCCAGGCCCAGGTCTACGAGGAGTCCATCGCCCCGAACCTGAAGGACGGCGACGCGCTGTTCTTCGGCCACGGCTTCAACATCCGCTTCGGCTTCATCAAGCCCCCGGCCGGCGTGGACGTCTGCATGGTCGCACCGAAGGGCCCGGGCCACCTGGTGCGCCGTCAGTACGAGGAGGGCCGCGGCGTTCCGTGCATCGCGGCCGTCGAGCAGGACGCCTCCGGAGGCGCCTTCGCGCTGGCCCTGTCGTACGCCAAGGGCATCGGCGGCACCCGCGCCGGCGTCATCAAGACGACCTTCACCGAGGAGACCGAGACCGACCTGTTCGGCGAGCAGGCCGTCCTCTGCGGTGGTACGGCCGCGCTGGTCAAGGCGGGCTTCGAGACCCTGACCGAGGCCGGCTACCAGCCGGAGATCGCCTACTTCGAGTGCCTGCACGAGCTGAAGCTGATCGTGGACCTCATGTACGAGGGCGGCCTGGAGAAGATGCGCTGGTCCATCTCCGAGACCGCCGAGTGGGGCGACTACGTCACCGGCCCGCGGATCATCACCGACGCCACCAAGGCCGAGATGAAGAAGGTCCTCGCCGAGATCCAGGACGGCTCCTTCGCGAGGCAGTGGATGGACGAGTACCACGGCGGCCTGAAGAAGTACAACGAGTACAAGAAGCAGGACTCCGAGCACCTGCTGGAGACCACCGGCAAGCAGCTGCGCAAGCTGATGAGCTGGGTGAACGAGGAGGCGTAAGCCTCATGTCGGGGGCCGGGGCGTGCTGCTCCGGCCCCCTTCGTCCATCCGGGGCGAAACCTCCGTACAAAATGGAGTTGCCCGTCCGGGTGATCCTTCCGTGGAGGCGCATTCCGCCCGCCGCCACGCCACTAGACTGCTGCACAAACACGCGTCAGGCCCACAGCGTCGTGCGTCTTCCGCGGCTAGCCCCCCTCCTCCGCCTGCGGCCGTCGGGACGGCCGTCCGCATGCTCTGGACTTGTGAGGACCTCACGTGAGCTCGAAACCCGTCGTACTCATCGCTGAAGAGCTGTCGCCCGCGACCGTGGACGCACTCGGCCCGGACTTCGAGATCCGGCACGCCAACGGAGCAGACCGAGCCGAACTGCTCCCCGCCATCGCCGACGTGGACGCGATCCTGATCCGTTCCGCCACCAAGGTCGACGCCGAGGCCATCGCCGCGGCGAAGAAGCTCAAGGTCGTCGCCCGCGCCGGCGTCGGCCTGGACAACGTCGACGTCTCCGCCGCCACCAAGGCCGGCGTGATGGTCGTCAACGCCCCGACCTCCAACATCGTGACCGCCGCCGAGCTGGCCTGCGGTCTGATCCTCGCCTCCGCCCGCAACATCCCGCAGGCCAACGCCGCGCTGAAGAACGGCGAGTGGAAGCGCAGCAAGTACACGGGCGTCGAGCTGGCCGAGAAGACCCTCGGTGTCGTCGGCCTCGGCCGCATCGGCGCCCTGGTCGCCCAGCGCATGTCCGCCTTCGGCATGAAGGTCGTCGCCTACGACCCCTACGTCCAGCCCGCCCGCGCCGCCCAGATGGGCGTGAAGGTCCTCTCCCTGGACGAGCTGCTGGAGGTCTCCGACTTCATCACCGTCCACCTGCCCAAGACCCCCGAGACCCTCGGCCTCATCGGCGACGAGGCGCTGCGCAAGGTCAAGCCGAGCGTGCGCATCGTCAACGCCGCGCGCGGCGGCATCGTGGACGAGGCGGCGCTGTACGCGGCGCTGAAGGAGGGCCGGGTCGCCGGCGCCGGCCTCGACGTGTACGCCAAGGAGCCCTGCACCGACTCCCCGCTGTTCGAGCTGGACCAGGTCGTGTGCACCCCGCACCTCGGTGCCTCCACCGACGAGGCCCAGGAGAAGGCGGGCATCGCGGTCGCCAAGTCCGTCCGTCTCGCCCTCGCCGGCGAGCTGGTGCCGGACGCGGTGAACGTCCAGGGCGGTGTCATCGCCGAGGACGTCAAGCCGGGTCTGCCGCTCGCCGAGCGCCTCGGCCGGATCTTCACCGCGCTCGCCGGTGAGGTCGCGGTCCGCCTCGACGTCGAGGTCTACGGCGAGATCACCCAGCACGACGTGAAGGTGCTGGAGCTGTCCGCGCTCAAGGGCGTCTTCGAGGACGTCGTCGACGAGACGGTGAGTTACGTCAACGCGCCGCTGTTCGCCCAGGAGCGTGGCGTCGAGGTCCGGCTGACCACCAGCTCCGAGTCGCCCGAGCACCGCAACGTCGTCACCGTGCGCGGCACGCTCGCGGACGGCGAGGAGGTGTCGGTCTCCGGCACGCTGGCCGGCCCGAAGCACGTCCAGAAGATCGTCGCGGTCGGTGACTACGACGTCGACCTCGCCCTCGCCGACCACATGCTCGTCCTGCGCTACGAGGACCGCCCCGGTGTCGTCGGCACCGTCGGCCGCATCCTCGGCGAGGCGGGCATCAACATCGCCGGCATGCAGGTCGCTCGCGCGGTCGCCGGCGGCGAGGCGCTGGCCGTGCTCACCGTCGACGACACGGTGGGCTCCGCCGTGCTGGCCGAGGTTGCTTCCGAGATCGGCGCCACTTCGGCTCGGTCGGTGAACCTGGCCTGAGTCGTTTCCCCCGCGAACGCCGGGCGGGCTGACTTTCGTCAGCCCGCCCGGCGTTCTTTCGTGCCCTATGAGTCGTCCCGCACCTCGATCCTCCGCAAGGACACCGCCGCTCCCACCGCCGCCAGCGCCACCAGCACCGCGCCGGCGATCGCCGCGCCCTGCATCCCGCTGGTGAAGGCCTCGCGGGCCGTGGCGAGGAGGGACTGGCCGGCCCGGCCGGGCAAGTGGGCGGCCGTGGCGAGGGCGTCGCCCAGGGTCTCGCGGGCCCCGGCCGGGGCGGTGGCCGGCATCTCGTGGCGGTAGACCGCCGTGCCGATCGAGCCGAGGACCGCCATGCCGAGCGCGCCGCCGAACTCGGCGCTGGTCTCCAGCAGGGAGGAGGCCGTGCCCGCCCGCTCCACCGGGGCGCCGCTCATGGCCAGGTCGGTCAGCTGGGAGACGATCGCGACCATCCCGCAGGCGAGGACGCCGGCCCCGGCGAGGGCCTGCCACAGCGAGTCGGTGCCGACGAGGGCGAGCATCGAGTAACCGGCCGCCATGGCCGCGAAGCCGCCGGCGACGACGTACCCCCGGTTGACGCCCCGCTGGACGAGCTGGGCGGTGACCGGACCGGCGAACCCGATGAACACCGAGGGCAGCAGGCTCCACAGGGCCGCCGACAGCGGGCTCTTGCCGAGGACCGACTGCAGGTACTGCGTGGTGAAGACGGCCGAGCCCATCATGGCGAGGCTCGCGACCAGGTTCAGGACCAGCGCCGGGGTGAAGCCGTGGCCCTTCAGCAGGGCCGGCGGGATCAGGGGGGAGGAGCTGGTGCGCTGGCGGTGGACGAACAGGGCCGCGAAGAGCAGGCCGACGGCGGTCGAGACGACGTACAGCGGGTGCCAGCCCTCGGAGGGGATCTCCTTCAGGCCGTAGATCACGGGGAGCACGGCGGCCAGCGACAGCGGCACGCTCAGCCAGTCGAAACGCCCGGGGTCCGGGTCCCTGGACTCCGGCAGCAGCACCGGGCCGAGAAGCAGGAGCAGGGCCATGGCGGGCAGGTTGACCAGGAAGACCGAGCCCCACCAGAAGTGCTCGACCAGGATGCCGCTCATCACGGAGCCGAGCGCGATACCGCCGGTCATGACGCCGGACCACAGCCCGATTGCCTTCGCACGCTGGGCAGGGTCGGTGAACATCGTGCGCAGCAGCGCCATGGTGGACGGCATCAGGGTCGCACCGCCGAGACCGAGGACCGCGCGGGCCGCGATCAGGGTCCCGGCGCTGTCGGCGTAGGCCGCGAGCAGCGAGGCGCCGCCGAAGGCCGCCGCACCCGTCAGGAGGAGCCTGCGGCGGCCGATGCGGTCGCCGAGGGAGCCCATGGTCATCAGCAGGCCCGCCAGGACGAAGCCGTAGACGTCGAAGATCCACAGCTGCTGGGTGCCGCTCGGGTGCAGGTCGGCGCTGATCGCGGGGGTCGCGAAGTAGAGGACCGAGACGTCCATCGAGACCAGCAGCAGCGGCAGCATCAGCACGCCCAGGGCGGTCCACTCGCGGCGCCCGGCGCGGGCGGGGGCGGCGCTCTCGGCGCCGACGGAGGCGGTTGTGCTCGTCGAGTTCGTCATGCCGGAGACTGTACGCCCGTCTTAAACGCTTGTATAGAACGAGCGTATAAGTCGTTCGTCTAGGACGTACGTATGGACCGGCGGTAGGGTGGCCGGCATGGGACACCGTGAGGATCTGCTCGAAGGCGCCAAGCGCTGCCTGATGGAGAAGGGGTTCCTGCGTACGACCGCGCGGGACATCGTCAAGGAGTCGGGGACGAACCTGGCGTCGATCGGCTACCACTACGGCTCGAAGGACGCGCTGCTGGTGCAGGCGTACATCGCGCTGATCGAGGGTGTGGGGGAGAGCTTCGACCCGGACCTCGGCGGTACGGTGACGCAGCCTCCCGGGTCCCTGGAGCGCTTCCAGGAGGTGTGGACGAGCATCATCCGCACGGTGCCCGAGTCACGGGCGATCTGGCTGCTGAGCTTCGAGCTGATGTTCCAGGGCGACGACCGGATCGCGGAGGTGCGCAAGCTGCTCGCCGAGGCGCAGAAGACGGGTCGCTCGGGGCTGGTGTCCCTGTTCAGCGGCATCCCGGAGGCCGACCTCGACGAGGAGTCCGCCGAAACCGAGGGCCGTTTCTACATGACCCTCCTCAACGGCCTCATGGTCCAGTGGCTCTTCGACCCGGACACGGCGACCACCGCGGAGCAGCTCACCGAGGGTCTCCGGCGGATCGTCGGCGGGGCCGCGGCGGGCTGATCCGGCTCTCCCGCACGCGCGGCACCGCAGACCGCCACGCCCGCCGGCACGCGGATTGCGGCCGCCCGCCGGGCAGGAGAGATTGGCCTCATGCGTGACGCCGAGGTGGCGGTGCTGATCGTCGGCGGCGGACCGGTCGGGCTCACCGTGCGGGCGCTGCTGGAGCGCTGGGGCGTATCCGCCCTGCTCGTCGAGCGGCACACCGAGCTGTCGCCGTTCCCCCGGTCCCGGCTCGTCAACGTGCGCTCGATGGAGATCTTCCGCGGGCTCGGGCTCGCCGGCCGGATCACCGCCCGCGCCTTCGCGCCGCGCTACGGACGGGTCCGCTTCCGCGACACCCTCAGCGGCGCCGACTTCGCCTCGGCGGCGATGGCCGGGGTGCACGCGCCGGTGCCGGAGAGCCCCGCGCTCGGCGTGTGCACCTCGCAGGACCGGCTGGAACCGGTGCTGCTCGACGCGGCGGACGCGCCGGTGCGGTTCGGTGTCGAACTCATCGGCCTGACCGAGGAGTTCGGAGGTGTCACAGCGCGGCTCACCGATCACCGCACCGGAGCCGAGGGGCGGATCCGGGCCCGGTACGTCCTCGCCGCCGACGGCGCGCACTCCACCGTCCGGGACCTGCTGGACATCGGCACCGCCGGCCCCGGTGCGCTGGGCGGTGTCACCACCGTCGTCTTCGACGCCGACCTCGACCGCTGGTGTGCCGACCGGCCCGCCGGGGTCTACTTCACCGCGCGGGGGTCCTTCACGCCGCTCTACCCCGAAGGGGGCTGGGCCTGGTTCGGCCCCACGCCCGAGAACGCCGACGGCACCGACTGGGGCGGCCTCGTCGCGGCGGCCCTCGGTCCCGGCACCGCCGTACGGCCGGAGGTGCTGCGCGTCCAGCACTGGGTGATGGAGGCACGCGTCGCCGAACGCCTCCGGCACGGCCGGATCCTGCTGGCCGGCGATGCCGCGCACGCCGTCCCCGTCATCGGTGGCCTGGGTATGAACGCCGGCGTGGCCGACGCGCACAACCTCGCCTGGAAACTGGCGGGCGTGCTCCAGGGCTGGGCCGGACCCGGCCTGCTGGACACCTACGAGGCCGAGCGGCACCCCGTCGCCCGCGAGACACTCCGCCAGGCGGTGGCCAACGCCCGGCTGCTGCGCGAGGTGCAGGACCGCCGGCGCGCACAGCTGCGGGCGGGGGACGTGGTGCCGGACCAGGTCCAACCGCCCTGGGCGGACCGGTACTTCGCACAGCTGGGCCTGGTGCTCGGCGTCGCCTACCGCTCGGCCGCCGTCCTCACGGCCACCGATGCCCCGCCCGAGCCACCGGAGCCCGGCACGGACTACACGCCCACCGTGCGGCCGGGCCACCGCATGCCCCACCTCTGGCTCACCGGCGACCGCTCGGCCCTCGACACCCTCGGCGCGTGGTTCACCCTGCTCACCCCGGACCCCACGCGCTGGGCGCCCCCCACCGCCGTACCCGTGCCGCTGCACATCGAGCCCCTGGCGCGCGAGCACACCGAGTCGTACGCCCTCGGTCCGCACGGCGCGCTCCTCGTCCGCCCGGACGGCCACATCGCCGCCCACTGGCCCGACGGCCCGCGCACCCCGGGCACCCTCACGGAGGCGCTGACCGCGCTCACGGGTGCGCGTGACCAGGCTGGGAGGCGATGGTCCGGAACGTCCCGCAGCGGAGGCAGCGCCGACGCAACCTGATCCGGCCGTACGACGGCGCTACAGCCGAGCCCGCTTCAGCGCCATGTGCAGCAGCAGCCGGTCCTCGCCGTCGTCCAGGTCCAGGCCGGTCAGCTGCTCGACCCGGGAGAGGCGGTAGTACAGGGTCTGCCGGTGGATGCCCAGTTCGGCGGCCGTACGGCCGGCCTGGCCCGCGCAGTCGAGGTAGACCTCGGCGGTGCGGGCCAGTTCCCGGTGGGCGGGGGAGAGCAGGGGGCCGACCACGGGATCGTGCGCGGCCTGCGGCGGCAGCGCGGTGAGCAGCCGGTACGGCCCGATGTCCGCCCACCGCGCGACGGGCCCGAACCGCGGCTCGGCCAGCGCGGCGCGCGTGGCGGCGGCCGCCTCCTGCCAGACCGTGCCCAGCTCGGCGAGGCCGCTCCGGGGATCACCGACCCCGGCGGCACATCCGGCGCCGCGGCCTGTTCCCGTGAATCCCGCAGCGGCCACCGCGGCCGCCCGCGCCCCGGCCCCCCGCGCCGCGTCACCCACCGCCGCCACCCCGGCCCCAGCTCCCGCCCCGATCCCGCGTGCCGCTCCCGCCCCGCTCCCGCCTCCCCGCCCGGCTCCTCCGCCGGCCCCCGCGTCGCGCGCCGTCTCTCCCGCGGCCCCGCCTCCCCGCCCCGCGGCTCCCGGCGCCCCGGCCCCCCGGCCCGCACCCGTCGCACCACCACGACCCCCCTCGGCCTCCTTCAGCAACCGCGAAGCCGCCGCCAGTGCGGGGGTGGTCACCTCCGTGGTCCGCAGGCGCACCAGGAGCGCGAGGCTCTGCTCCGACGTGCCCCAGGGGAGGGTGCACAGGGCGACGGCATGGGGGACCGCGCGGGCGGCGGGGGCGTCGTCGGGGTCGGCCGAGGGCCAGGGGGCCACGCAGACGAGGGTGAGCGGGCCGTCGGCGCGGGGGCCGAGCGCGGTGCGCAGTTCCGCCACCGCCATGTCCTGCTGCCAGCCGTGCTCGGCGGTGAGCACCGCCCGCAGCTCCCGGCTCAGCCCGGCCCCGGCCTCCGCCTCGTCGGCCAGCAGCGCGCCGATCCGGCCCGCCACCTCCATCGCGGCGGTCAGCTGGGTGTCCGTCGGCCCGGGGTCGCCGTCCACCAGCCAGACGTAGCCGAGGACGACACCCCGATGGCGTACCGGGAGGCAGATACGGCCGCGATACACGCCCGCCTCCGGGCTCGGCGGGATCCGTACGGGGCCGGTCGCGCGGGTGATGCCGAAGCCCTCGAACCACGCCCGGACCGTGGCCGTGGAGCGCCGGGTCAGGATCGAGCGGGTGCGCACCGGGTCCAGCGCGGAGGGATCCAGCTCGCCCTCGCTGTCGTACGCCCCGAAGGCGATCAGCTCGAAGTCGCGGTTCTCCAGGGTCGCCGGGACCCCGAGCAGCTCCGAGATCTCGTCCACCAGCTCCTGGTAATCGCCCTTGAACGCCTTGAAATCCGCCGCCACTCGGGCATTCTCCCTCATTTTCCGGCGGCCTTCATACACTTGTCTGAGATCCCGTGCACGGATGCGTGACAGCTGTCGATGGCCCACGATCGGAGAGATCCTTAGGTTTCACGGTGGTTCTCCGTGCCGTACCCGAATCGTTGGGTGATGGCCGATTTCGTGCTTGTCTGTGGAGGTGCCCCGTGCTGGGTCCCGTGATTCTCGCCGCGTCGCGCAGCGACCGGATGCGACGCCTGATCTCGGCGGCCCCGGTGACCAAGCAGGTCGTCGACCGCTTCATCCCCGGCGAGACCGTGGCCGACATCGTGCCGATCATCAAGGACCTGACGGCCAGGGGCCTGGAGCTGACGATGGACGTCGTCGGCGAGGACATCACCACCCCCGAGCAGGCCACCGCCGCCCGGGACGCCTATCTGCTGCTGATCGACCACCTCAAGGACCTGCAGCTCGGCGAGCGGGTCGAGATGTCGGTCAAGCTGTCCATGTTCGGCCAGGCGCTGCCCGGTGGTCACGAGCTCGCCCTCGCCAACGTCCGCCCGGTCGTCGAGGCCGCCGCCGCCATCGGTACGACCGTGACGCTGGACGCCGAGGACCACACCACCCTCGACTCGATGTTCGCCATCCACGAGGAGCTGCGGAAGGACTTCCCGCAGACCGGCTGTGTCATCCAGGCCTACCTCTTCCGCACCGAGGCCGACGCCCGCCGCCTCGCCGCCGCCGGCAGCCGCGTCCGCCTGGTCAAGGGCGCCTACAAGGAGCCCGCCGAGGTCGCCTACCAGCAGAAGCACGAGATCGACAAGGCGTACGTCCGTATTCTGCGGATCCTGATGGAGGGCGAGGGGTACCCGATGATCGGGTCGCACGACCCGCGCCTGATCGCCATCGCCCAGGAGCTGGCCCACAAGGCCGGCCGCAAGCTGGACGAGTACGAGTTCCAGATGCTGTACGGCATCCGCGGCGACGAGCACCTGCGCCTGGCCGCCGAGGGCCACCGCATGCGCGTCTACACCGCCTACGGCACCGACTGGTACGGCTACTTCATGCGCCGTCTGGCGGAGAAGCCCGCGAACCTGCGCTTCTTCCTCCGCTCGATGGTCAGCAAGGGCTGAGTCCGAACACCCGCTCACGTACAAGGAGTTACGGAACCCATGGACGCTGTGACCCAGGTCCCCACCCCGGTCAACGAGCCGGTGCACGGCTACGCCCCCGGCTCGCCCGAGCGCACCCGGCTGGAGGCCAAGCTCAAGGAGCTGGCCGAGAACCCGATCGACCTGCCGATGACCATCGGCGGCGAGAAGCGGATGGGCGGCGGCGAGCCGTTCCAGGTGGTCCAGCCGCACAACCACAAGGCCGTCATCGGCACCGGCCGCCACGCCACCCAGCAGGACGCGCGGGACGCCATCGACGCCGCCCTGGGCGCCGCCCCGGCCTGGCGCGCCATGTCCTTCGACGACCGCGCCGCGATCATCCTGCGCGCCGCCGAGCTGCTCGCCGGCCCCTGGCGCGAGACGATCGCCGCCTCCACCATGCTCGGCCAGTCGAAGACCGCGCAGCAGGCGGAGATCGACAGCCCCTGTGAGCTGGTCGACTTCTGGCGCTTCAACGTCCACTACGCCCGCCAGATCCTCGCCGAGCAGCCCCCGGCGAACTCCCCGGGCGTGTGGAACCGCCTGGACCACCGCCCGCTGGAGGGCTTCGTCTACGCGATCACGCCCTTCAACTTCAGCGCCATCGCGGGCAACCTGCCCACCGCGCCCGCGCTGATGGGCAACGTCGTCGTCTGGAAGCCGTCCCCGACGCAGACCCACGCCGCCGTCCTGCTGATGCAGCTGCTGGAGGAGGCCGGTCTCCCCAAGGGCGTCATCAACCTGGTCACGGGTGACGGCATCGAGGTCTCCAAGGTCGCCCTGGAACACCGCGACCTGGCCGGTATCCACTTCACCGGTTCGACCAAGACCTTCCAGTACCTGTGGAAGACGGTCGGCAACAACATCGAGAAGTACCGCTCCTACCCGCGTCTGGTCGGCGAGACCGGCGGCAAGGACTTCCTGGTCGCCCACCCGAGCGCCGACCGCGCGGTGCTGAAGACCGCCCTGACCCGCGGTGCCTTCGAGTACCAGGGCCAGAAGTGCTCCGCGACCTCCCGGGCGTACATCCCGGCGTCGATCTGGAACAGCGGCTTCAAGGAGGAGTTCGCGGCCGAGGTCGACTACCTGACCATGGGTGACGTCACCGACCTGTCGAACTTCATCGGCGCCGTGATCGACGACCGTGCCTTCGCCAAGAACAAGGCCGCGATCGACCGCGCCAAGGAGGACCCGGCCTGCACGATCGTCGCGGGCGGCAGCTACGACGACTCGGTCGGCTACTTCGTCCGCCCGACGGTCGTCGAGTGCTCCGACCCGGAGAACGAGGTCTTCCGCACCGAGTACTTCGGCCCGTTCCTCGCCGTGCACGTCTACGAGGACGAGAAGTACGACGAGATGCTGACCCAGATGGAGTCGGTGTCCGACTACGCGCTCACCGGTTCGGTCATCGCGGGCGACCGTGCCGCCGCCGCCTACACGATGGAGAAGCTCCGCTACGCGGCCGGCAACTTCTACATCAACGACAAGTCGACCGGCGCCGTCGTCGGCCAGCAGCCCTTCGGCGGCGGCCGTGCCTCCGGCACCAACGACAAGGCCGGCGCCCCGCAGAACCTGCTGCGCTGGACCCTGACCCGCGCCATCAAGGAGACCCTGGTCCCGCCGACCGACTACTCCTACCCGCACATGGGCTGATCCCCAGCCCCCGTGAACACGGGCCGGCAAGCCTGACCTCTGAGCAGGCCTGCCGGCCCGTTCCCATCCGTGGACGGTCCCTCGCTCAGCAGTCGGGGTGAGACGATGGCGCCATGGTCGTCCGACTGCGTCTGGCCCACACCGCCGACCTCGAACCCGCCGAACTCGACGCCGCCCGCGCCCTGTTGGACGAGGCGTTCGACGGGAACTTCTCCGACGACGACTGGGATCACGGGCTCGGCGGGATGCATGTGCTCCTGCAGGACAGGGGCGGGCTCGCCGCGCACGGGTCCGTGGTGATGCGGCGCATCCGGCATGGGGGGCGCTGGCTGCGCACCGGGTATGTCGAGGCCGTCGCCGTACGGCCGGACGCGCGGCGCACCGGGCTGGGCGGGCGGGTGATGGCCGAGCTGGAGCGGGTGATCGACCGGGCCTACGACCTCGGCGCGCTCTCCGCGAGCCAGGAGGGGGCCCTGCTGTACGCGGCCCGGGGCTGGCAGCGGTGGGCCGGGCAGGTGCACGCCCTGTCGCCGGACGGGATCGTACGGCTGCCGGAGGAGGAGGGGGGCGTCCATGTGCGGCCCGCGCTCGCCGGGCCGCTGGACCCCGGCCGGGAGCTGGTCCTCGACTGGCGGGACGGGGACATCACCTGACGGTTCGCCGGCGTCCCGGTGGACGGGCGGGGCGTCCGGGTGTTGTACCGGCTGATCGTGCCGACCCCGCCCTCACCCGAACGCACGAAAGGCCAGCTCAGAGCGGTGTGACGGGGTCCGCCGTCTCAGATAGTAGGAAGTCCGAGTAATTGTGCAGACAGGAGCGGGCCGCTCCCTTAGTTTTGTAGGAGCCGAACGTCTCGCTCGATCAAGCGAATGGCGGTCGTGAGCCGGGCCCCGTGCAGGCAACCCCTGCGGCCCTCGGCTCCCCGCCCCCTCCGGCGTCTCGCAATCTCTCATTGCCGTGCTCCGTGTTTGCCGAAGGAGTCGATTCCCATGGCCGAGACGACCGTCCGCCGCCGCGTCCGCCACGTGACCCGCACGAGCGAGTCCGACCGCAAGAACGCCGCCGCCGCCCTCCAGCGCGCCCTGGACCGCCGCGACAACGGCGGCGCGACCGGCCACTGAGTCCTCGCACGACGCCGTTCGGGCCGTTCCCGCCGTCCAAATGACGGACGGGCCATGTCATCACCTGGGACGAGGAGTAGGGTGCCCGCATGTCTCGCAGCATCGATCTCGCAGTGATCCCCGGGGACGGCATCGGACAGGAAGTCGTGTCCGAGGGTCTCAAGGTCCTCTCCGCCGTCCTGCCCGAGGACGTGAAGCTGGAGACCAAGGAGTACGACTTCGGCGCCCGGCGCTACCACGCCACCGGTGAGACCCTCACCGACGCCGACCTCGACGCGCTGAAGCAGCACGACGCCATCCTGCTCGGCGCCATCGGCGACCCGTCGGTGCCGTCCGGCGTCCTGGAGCGCGGCTTCCTCCTCAAGCTCCGCTTCGCCTTCGACCACCACGTCAACCTGCGCCCGTCGAAGCTCCTGCCCGGTGTCGCCACCCCGCTCGCCGGCCAGCCGGAGATCGACTTCGTCGTGGTCCGCGAGGGCACCGAGGGCCCGTACACCGGCAACGGCGGCACCATCCGCAAGGGCACCGAGCACGAGGTCGCCACCGAGGTCTCCGTCAACACCGCCTTCGGTGTCGAGCGCGTGGTCCGCGACGCCTTCGCCCGCGCCCAGGCCCGCCCGCGCAAGAAGCTCACGCTCGTCCACAAGAACAACGTGCTGGCCTTCGCGGGTCACCTGTGGACGAACGTCTTCAACAAGGTGGCCAAGGAGTTCCCCGAGGTCACCACCGACTACATCCACGTCGACGCCGCGACCATCTACCTGGTCACCGACCCGGGCCGCTTCGACGTGATCGTCACCGACAACCTCTTCGGCGACATCATCACCGACCTCGCCGCGGCCGTCTCCGGCGGCATCGGCGTGGCCGCGAGCGGGAACATCAACCCCTCCCGCGAGTTCCCCTCGATGTTCGAGCCGGTCCACGGTTCCGCGCCCGACATCGCCGGCCAGGGCAAGGCCGACCCCACCGCCACGGTCCTGTCCGTCGCCCTGCTGCTGCGCCACCTCGGCTACGGCGCCGAGGCCGACCGCATCGACGCGGCGGTCGCCGCGGACCTGACCGAGCGGGCCGCCCTGGGTGCCCGCAGCACCTCGCAGATCGGCGACGCGCTCGCCGCCCGAGTAGCCGGCTGACCCGGCGCTCACTCACGAGAGGCCGCCGGGTCGGACGACCGCCCGGCGGCTTTCCCATGTCCCCGCCGGGTGCCACCATCGACCCCGGGCCGCTTTCACCCCCATTCCTTCCGCCGCGGGGCCCGCGCGATAATCGGACGCGGAGCCGCGGCATGAGGGAAAGCTCGGACGTCCTCGCACTGGCAGGTCGCAGTGACGGGGCGTGAGCGCGGCCCGTCACAACAACCGGTGAAGGACACATCACTCATGACGACGCCCACGATCGAGCTCAAGCCCTCCGCCAGCCCCCTCGCCGCCGCAGAGCGCGAGGCGATCCTGGCCAACCCCGGGTTCGGCCGCCACTTCACCGACCACATGGTGACGATCAAGTGGACGGAGGGCCGCGGCTGGCACGACGCCCAGCTCGTCCCGTACGGGCCGATCTCCCTCGACCCCTCCACCCATGTCCTGCACTACGGCCAGGAGATCTTCGAGGGACTGAAGGCCTACCGCCAGCCCGACGGCTCGATCGCGCTGTTCCGCCCCGAGGCGAACGCCCGCCGTTTCCGTAACTCCGCCCGCCGCATGGCCATGGCCGAGCTGCCCGAGGAGCTGTTCATCGCCGCGCTGGACGCGCTGCTCACCCAGGACGCCGACTGGGTTCCGCCGCACGGTGGCGAACAGTCCCTGTACCTGCGCCCCTTCATGTTCGCCACGGAGGCCGCGCTCGGCGTGCACCCGGCGAACGAGTACCTGTTCATGCTCATCGCCTCGCCCTCCGGCGCGTACTTCGCCGGTGGCGTCAAGCCGGTCACCATCTGGGTCTCCGAGGACCACGTCCGCGCCGTCCCCGGCGGCACCGGCGACGCCAAGACCGGCGGCAACTACGCCGCCTCCCTGCTTCCGCAGGCCGAGGCCGCCGCGCACGGCTGCGACCAGGTCGTCTACCTCGACGCGGTCACCCGCACCAAGGTCGAGGAGAGCGGCAGCATGAACGTCGCCTTCGTCTACGGCGACCGGATCGTCACCCCCGAGCTGACCGGATCGATCCTCGAGGGCATCACCCGCGACTCCCTCCTGCAGGTCGCCCGCGACCTCGGCTACACCGCCGAGGAAGGCGTGGTCACCCTGGAGCAGTGGCGCGCGGACGCGGCCTCCGGTGCCCTCACCGAGGTCTTCGCCTGCGGCACCGCCGCCGTCGTCACGCCCATCGGCCACGTCAAGACCAGGACGGACGCCTGGACCCACGGCGACGGCACCCCCGGCGAGGTCACCCTCCGCCTGCGCGAGGCCCTGCTCGGCATCCAGCGCGGCGTGACGGAGGACAAGCACAGCTGGATGCACAAGATCGGCTGACGTCCGCTTCACCGGCTGCCCGACGGGAGTGAAGGGTGCGCGCGTTCGAGGCGTACCCCCGCTCCCGCCCGGGTATCCACCCCTTCCGCGGGGGCGCGCGCCCCCGCGGACACGCATCCGGGGTGACACCCGACAGGGGGGAGGGGCGCACGTGAACGCATGGTCGCCGGTGCCACGACTGCGCTGGTTACTGCGCGCGTTACGCACCCCGCGCCGTCCGCAGAGCGTCACCGCGCTGGCGGCCCTGGCCGGCTGCGCCGCCCTGCTGCTGTGGACCGCTCACGGCATGGACGCCTACCAGCAGAACCTCGCCCTCAACCTCGGCACCGACCTCGTCGGCGTGGTCGTCACCGTGTTCGTGATCGGGCCGCTGATCTCCCGTGCCCAGGAAGGCCGGGTGCGTGAGCACACCCGGCTGGACTACGAGTGGTTCGCCTCCCAGGTGCACGGCGCCACGGCCTGCGTGAAGGTGCTGGACACCTTCTCCAACCTGTTCGGGCCGCAGTTCTCCGAGCGTCTCTTCCGGGGGATCAAAGCGGCCACCGCGCACGGGGCGCGGGTGCAGATCCTGCTGCTGGACCCCGACTCGCTCGCCGTCATCCTGCGCGGCCGTGAACTGGGCGAGCAGAGCGCCGACATCCGCCGCGACATCATGCGCAACCTGCGCACCCTGGACCACTTCGCGCGCCGCCTGGACGACACCTCCCGCGCCCTGCTCGAGGTCCGCCTGTGCCAGACGTCCCCCGGTGTGACGCTCTACCGCTGGGACGAGCGCTGTCTGGTCTCCTTCCTGACGGTGGGCCGGCTCTCCGGCGAGGGCGTCCAGCTGGAGGTCGCCGTCCGCTCCCCGCTCGGCACCTTCGTGGAGCAGCGCTTCGACGAGCTGTGGGGGCAGAGCAAGCCGATGGAGCAGTTCAACCGACTGCCGCTCACGCTGGTCGACGCCTCCGACGGCCGCCGGGAGTTCCGCTGCCCGTTCGTGTCCGTCGAGGACCGCCTGTACGTGGCCGGGCCCGACCTGGTGTCGTACCTGGCCCGGCACCGCCTCGACCAACTCTCCGCCCACAGCGCCGCCTTGGCCGTACCGGGCGGGCACGAGCTGATCGTGGTCGACGACGAAAGTCCGCTGCACGCGCTACTCATCCAGCATTTCGCGGAGAAGTACGATGCGTCAGCGGCCGCCTTCGTAGAGCTGCGACCGCCGGTCCTGGTCACGGAATAGCGGACCCGGCACAGAATAGAGGCCCTGGCACAGATGAGTTCAGCGCTCCACCCCGCTTGGGACGCGAGACCCCGGTATCGCGCCTTCACCCCCCGTGACCTGGACGGACTGCTGGACCGGGTGTCCCTGCCGCCCGCCGAGCGGCTCGCGCTGCGGGCCGTGTCGGCGGTCCTGCCCTTCCGCACGAACTCCTACGTCGTGGACGAACTGATCGACTGGTCGGCCGTCCCCGACGACCCCGTCTTCCGGCTGACCTTCCCGCAGAGCGGCATGCTGCCCGCGCACGAGCTGCGCCGGATGGCGGACCTGCTCGCGCAGGACGCGCCCGACGCCGAGGTCCGGCGCGCCGCGCACGAGATCCGGATGCGGCTCAACCCGCACCCCTCCGGCCAGCTCGACGCCAACGTCCCCGTGCACGAGGGCCGCCGCCTGACGGGGCTACAGCACAAGTACGACGAGACGGTGCTGGTCTTCCCGCGGCAGGGCCAGACCTGCCACGCCTACTGCACCTACTGCTTCCGCTGGCCGCAGTTCGTCGGCGAGTCCGAGCTGCGCATCGCCACCGACGACATCGCCGCCACCAGCGCGTATCTGCGTGCCCACCCCGAGGTGAGCAGCACGCTCATCACCGGCGGCGACCCGCTGGTGATGAGCACCGAGGTGCTGCGCCGCTATGTGGAGCCGCTGCTTGGGATCGACACCGTCCGCTCGGTCCGGATCGGCACCAAGGCGCTCGCCTTCTGGCCGTACCGCTTCCTGGCCGACCGGGACGCCGACGACCTGTTGCGGCTCTTCGAGAAGGTCGTCGCCAGTGGCCGCCACCTGGCGCTCATGGCCCACTTCACGCACCCGCGGGAACTGCGCCCGCCGGTGGTGCGGGAGGCGATGCGCCGGGTGCGGGACACCGGCGCCGTGATCCGCTGCCAGGGGCCGCTGGTCGCCGGGATCAACGACAGCGCCGAGGCGTGGGCGGAGCTGTGGGAGGAGACGACCGCGCTGGGGGCGGTGCCGTACTACCAGTTCGTGGAGCGGGACACCGGCCCGCAGGGCTACTTCGGGGTGCCGCTGGCCCGCGGTCACGCGATCTTCCGTGACGCCTACGCCCGGGTCTCCGGGCTCGCCCGCACGGTGCGCGGACCGGTGATGTCGGCGATGCCGGGCAAGGTCTGCGTGGACGGCGTCGCCGAGGTGGCGGGCGAGAAGGTCTTCGTGCTCCACCTCATCCAGGCCCGTGACCCGGAGCTGGTGGACCGGCCGTTCTTCGCCGCGTACGACGAGGGCGCGACCTGGTTCACCGACCTGAAGCCGGCGTTCGGCGCGGACCGTTTCCTGCCGGGCCTGGAGGCGGGGTGACCGCCTGGCGCCCGCTCTCCGCGCCGACCGGTTCCTGTGCGGCCTCGACGCGGGCCGATGCCTGCTGCCGGGGCGCCAGGATCAGGTAGATCAGGCCGCCGACCGCGCCCGACAGCAGGAAGCTGCAGTCCACGCCGCCGGTCAGGCGCAGCAGCGGGCCCTGGTACGACGGCAGGGACACCGCCAGCAGACCGACGCCGGCGCCCAGGGCCCAGGAGACGGTCGCCCGGATGTTCCAGCCGGCCCGGTACCAGTAGATTCCGCCCCGCGAACGGCGGTTGAAGACCTGCAGGGCGTCGGCGTCGTACACACCCCGGCAGCGGGCGAAGCCGATGAGGGTGATCACGGCCCACGGGGTGCCGATGGCGGTGAGGAGCAGGACGAAGGACGTCATCGCGGACTGGGCGTTCCAGGCGTAGTGGCCGACGAACACGCAGGCCGTGGCGACGATCGCGACCGTGTAGGTGGCGCGGGCGCGGGAGGCCCGGGGCAGGATGGCGTCCAGGTCCAGGCCCATGGAGTACAGCATGAGACCGGCGTTGCCGACCGAGCCGGCCGAGGCGGACAGCAGCAGCGGGATCAGGTACCAGGTGGGCGAGGCCGCGACCAGCGGACCGGCGTAGTCGAGCGCCGCGTGGGCGCCGTACGCCGTGAACGTGCCGAACAGCTGCGGCACCAGCAGGCCCAGGGTCAGGCCCAGCCAAGTGGCCCTCAGGACGCGGCGGCCCGAGTGCCGGACGGGGGAGATGTAGCGGGTGTAGTCGCCGAGCAGGGTGATGAAGGCGATGGGACCGGACAGGCCGGCGGCCACGGCCGACAGGAACCAGGTCGGCCAGAAGGAGCCGAGCAGATAGCCGCCCGCCTGGGGCATGGCCGCGGTGGTGAAGTGCGGGGCGTAGGCGAGGACGCCGAGCAGCAGCAGGACGGTCATGGCGATGGACAGGACCTTGGACATGTTCAGCAGCACCCGGTAGCCGTACACCGCGCCCGCGACCGTGGCGCCGGCCAGCAGCGCGTAGACGACGGCGTACGACGCCCCGTCCGCGGGCAGGCCGAACATCCGGCCGAGCACGCCGATCATCACGTCGCCGCCGATCCACACGGTCAGAGCGGTGTACCCGAGGGCGAGCAGCAGGCCGACGACCGAGCCGACCAGCCGGCCCCGGACCCCGAACTGGGCGCCGGAGGAGGTGGAGAGGTTGGTCGCGGTGCGCAGGGAGATCAGGGCCAGCGGTGCCGTCACCGCCGTACCGACGATCGTGCCCGCCACGATCGAGCTGACCGACGCCCACCAGCCGAGCCCGAAGGACGGCGGCAGCCAGCCGAAGATGATCACCCCGAGGCAGAGGTTGGAGCCGAGCAGGATCGAGACGAGGTCGCGCGGACCGCTGGTCCGCTCCTCGTCCGGGATGGTGTCGACTCCGCGCTGTTCTATCGGCATGGCTGGTCTCCTTCGACTCCCGCCGTTCAGTTTGAGCGACGTTCAATGTCTGTGAAGCTGAGCCGACAGTCAATGCTTCAGTTTCACGAATTCTGTGTTTAGAGTGGTGTTCTAAAGTATGGAAGGCAAGGAGGTGCCGCGTCGTGAGACTGACCCCTACGGAACGTGACCGGCTGCTGCTCTTCGGAGCCGCCGAGCTGGCCCGGGCCCGCCGGGCGCGCGGCCTCAGGCTCAACGTGCCGGAGGCGACCGCGCTGATCGCGGACACGGTGTGCGAGGCGGCCCGGGACGGCCGGCGGCTCGCCGAGGCCATCGAGGCGGCCCGCTGCGTGCTGGGCCCGGGGGACGTCCTGCCGGGTGTCGCCGACGTCGTCACCGAGGTGATGGTCGAGGCGGTCTTCGACGACGGCTCCCGGCTCGCGGTGGTCTCCGACCCCATCGGCGGCGGCCTCGGCGACCAGGCACCGGGCGCGCTGCTCCCGGCGCCCGAGCACGCCGAGCCCGGGGCGGTCGTACGGCTCACGGTCACCAACACGGCGACCGTGCCGGTCTCCGTCACCTCCCACTTCCACTTCTTCGAGGCCAACCCGCGGCTGGACTTCGCCCGGGAGAGGGCCTACGGGATGCGGCTCGCCGTCCCCGCGGGCTCCTCGGTGCGCTTCGGCCCCGGCGAGAGCGTCGAGGTGGGACTGGTGCCGATCGGCGGCGACCGGATCGCGATCGGCTTCGCCGGACTGGTCGACGGGCCGCTGGACGCGCCCGGCGCGAAGGAGGAGGCCCTGCGCAGGGCCGAAGCCTGCGGATACCTGGGAGCGGAGAACCGATGAACCCCTACGAGTACGCGGCCACCCACGGCCCCCGCGCCGGCGACCGCATCCGCCTCGGCGACTCCGGGCTCACGATCCGCGTGGAGTCCGACTCGCAGCGCCACGGCGACGAGTTCCTGGCCGGCTTCGGCAAGACCGCCCGCGACGGACTGCACCTGAAGGCCGCCGCCGTCCGTGAGACCTGTGACGTCGTCATCAGCAACGTCGTCGTGATCGACCCGGTGCAGGGCATCCGCAAGGTCTCCATCGGCATCCGGGAGGGCCGGATCTGCTCGATCGGGCGGGCCGGCAATCCCGACACCCTCGACGGCGTCGACGTCGTCGTCGGCACGGGCACGTCGATCGTCTCCGGCGAGGGGCTGATCGCCACCGCAGGGGCCGTCGACACCCATGTCCACCTGCTGTCGCCGCGCATCATGGAGGCCTCCCTCGCCTCCGGCGTGACCACGGTCATCGGCCAGGAGTTCGGCCCCGTGTGGGGCGTCGGCGTCAACTCGCCCTGGGCGCTGCGCCACGCCTTCAACGCCTTCGACGCCTGGCCGGTCAACATCGGCTTCCTGGGCCGGGGTTCGTCGTCCCACAGCGCTCCTCTGGTCGAGGCGCTGGCCGAGGGCGGCGCGTCCGGCTTCAAGGTGCACGAGGACATGGGCGCCCACACCCGGGCCCTGGACACCGCCCTGCGGGTCGCCGAGGAGCACGACGTCCAGGTCGCCCTGCACAGCGACGGCCTGAACGAGTGCCTGTCGGTGGAGGACACCCTGAAGGTGCTTCAGGGCCGGACCATCCACGCCTTCCACATCGAGGGCTGCGGCGGCGGACACGTGCCCAACGTGCTGAAGATGGCCGGTGTCCCCAACGTCATCGGCTCCTCCACCAACCCCACCCTGCCCTTCGGCCGGGACGCGGTCGCCGAGCACTACGGCATGATCGTCTCCGTCCACGACCTCAAGCCCGACCTGCCCGGCGACGCCGCCATGGCCCGCGACCGCATCCGCGCCGGCACCATGGGCGCCGAGGACGTGCTGCACGACCTGGGCGCGATCGGCATCACCTCCTCCGACGCCCAGGGCATGGGCCGCGCCGGTGAGACGGTCCGCCGCACCTTCGCCATGGCCGGCAAGATGAAGGCCGAACTGGGCCCGATGGACGGCGACGGCGAGGGCGACGACAACGCCCGCGTCCTGCGCTACATGGCGAAGCTCACCATCAACCCCGCCATCGCGCACGGCCTCTCCCACGAGGTCGGCTCGATCGAGGCCGGCAAGCTCGCCGACATCGTGCTGTGGCGCCCGGAGTACTTCGGTGCCAAGCCGCAGCTCGTGCTCAAGGCCGGCTTCCCGGCGTACGGCGTGACCGGCGACCCCAACGCGGCCACCGACACCTGCGAACCCCTCGTGCTGGGCCCGCAGTTC
Organism: Streptomyces sp. NPDC001153; assembly: GCF_053598315.1. Classification (NCBI taxonomy): domain Bacteria; kingdom Bacillati; phylum Actinomycetota; class Actinomycetes; order Kitasatosporales; family Streptomycetaceae; genus Streptomyces; species Streptomyces sp. NPDC001153. The sequence continues at coordinate 14,730 of NZ_JBSFJZ010000044.1, read as the reverse complement.
GGCTCCTACGGCGCCACGGCGGCCGACATCTCGGTCGCGTTCGTCGCCCGGGCGGCCCTGGACCAGGGCAACGACACGATGCCCACGAGGCGCAGAAGGGTCGCCGTGCGCGGCACCCGGGGCATCGGCCCGGCCGACCTGCGGCTGAACGCCCGCATCGGAGCGGTCGACGTCGACCAGCGCACCGGCCTGGTCACCCTCGACGGCGACCCGCTGCGCTCCGAGCCCGCCGACTCCGTCTCCCTCAACCGCCTCTACTTCCTCTGACCGCCTGACACAAGGATCCGGGAACCCATATGACCACCCCCGCCGCCGACGGCTTCCGTATGCCCGCCGAGTGGACCCCGCACGAGCGCACCTGGATGGCGTGGCCGGGGCCCAACCCCACCTTCGACGACCCGGACGACCTCGCCGCCTCCCGCGCCGCCTGGGCCTCGGTGGCCCGTGCGATCCGCCGCTTCGAGCCGGTGACGGTCGTCTGCGGTCCCGGTCAGTCGGCGCAGGCGCAGGCGCTGCTCGGCCCGGACATCGACACCGTCGAACGCGACCTGGACGACGCCTGGATGCGGGACATCGGCCCCACCTTCCTGACCAACGGCCGAGGCGAACTGGCCGCCGTGGACTGGACGTTCAACGGCTGGGGGGCGCAGGACTGGGCCCGCTGGGAGCACGACTCCAAGATCGCCGCGTATGTCTCCGACCTCGCGGGCGCGAAGACGTACGCCTCGAGGCTGGTCAACGAGGGCGGCGCGATCCATGTCGACGGCGAGGGCACCGTGCTGCTCACCGAGACCGTGCAGCTCGGCCCCGAGCGCAACCCGCACTGGTCGAAGGAGGAGGCCGAGGCGGAGATCCACGCCCACCTCGGCACGGAGAAGGCGATCTGGCTGCCGCGCGGCCTCACCGGCGACTACCCGCCCCATGGCTTCGGCACGCTGGGCCACGTCGACATCGTGGCCGCCTTCGCCCGGCCGGGTGTCGTGGTGGCGCACTCCCAGCCGGACCCGGCCCACCCCGACCACGAGGTCACCAAGGAGGTCATCGGCATCCTGAAGTCGGCGACCGACGCGCGCGGCCGCAGGCTGGAGGTCGTGGAGGTGCCCGCACCGACCGCCCTGGAGGCCGACGGCCACTGGGCCGACTACTCCTACATCAACCACTACATCTGCAACGGCGGCCTGGTGCTGTGCGGCTTCGACGACCCGCGCGACGAGATCGCCGCCGGGATCTTCCGCCGCCTCTTCCCCGAGCGGACGGTGACCCTGGTGGACGCTCGTACGATCTTCGCGGGTGGGGGCGGCATCCACTGCATCACCCAGCAGCAGCCGAAGGTCCGGTGACGGCCGCGGTCAGGTAGAACATACGCGTGGATGTACTGCTCTGCGCCGCGTGCGGCCACCGGCTGACCGACCCCGTCCGGCTCCTCGCCGAGATCCCCGAGCCCCCGGGATGGGACGGCCTGCCGGGACCCGACGGACTGCGCCGGGCTCCGGCATCGATGCCGCGGGGCACCTACGCCGTCGACCCGTTGCCGCACGGGGCCCCGTTCGTACCCGTCCCGGACGACGAGGAGTACGACGGCGTGGTGCCCGGCGGGAAGTGGATGTCCGACGAGCGTGGATTCCTCGTCTCGGCCGGGCCGCGCGGCACGTACGTCCTGCATCCGCTCGACGTGGTCGAACTGGATGCCCATCCCGACGTCATGCGCGGCATGGGCTGCTGTGGTCCCGACGGGGAGCACGGCGTCAACCGGGTGTGCGTGTGCGGTGCCGAGGTGGCGATCGCAGCCGCGGACTGCACCACCGAGTACGCGACCCGGTTCGTCCCCGACGCCGTACGAAGGGTCCCGGCATGACCGAGCCCCCGTCCCCCCGCCGCCGCACCCCCGCCCCGCCCCGCGAGGACGTCCTCGCCGCCGCCATGGACATGATCGCCGAGCGCGGTCTGGAGAAGCTCACCATGGCGGCGCTCGGCCGCGAGGTCGGGATGAGCAGCGGCCATCTCCTGTACTACTTCCACTCCAAGGACGAACTGCTGCTGCGGACCCTGGAATGGAGCGAGGGCCGGCTCGGTGCGGCGCGGGGCCGGTTGCTCACCGGTACCGGTACCGCGAGCGAGCGTCTTTCCGCCTACGTCGACCTGTACGTCCCCGACGGCCACCGCGACCCGCACTGGACGCTGTGGCTGGAGGTCTGGAACCGCTCGCAGAACGCCGACGACGACGCGCGTGCCCGGCAGGCGGCCATCGAGGGTGCGTGGCACCGCGATCTGGTCGCGCTGATCGCCGAGGGCGTGTCGCGCGGGGAGTTCCGGCGGGTGGACGCGGACCGCTTCGCGGCGAGGCTGCGCGCGCTGCTCGACGGGTTCTCCATCCATGTGGCCATCGGGTTGCGCGGCACGGACCGGGACCAAGTGCTCGTGCATGTGAGGGAGTTCATCGCCGACTCGCTCCTGGTGCCGGCCGGGTGAAGGAATCGTCCGCTCCGGTGCCGGGCAGGTACCGGCGCATGGGACGACAACACTGGAAGAGGATCTGGGTCGGTTCGGCGGGCAACATGGTCGAGTGGTTCGACTGGTTCGTGTACGCGAGCTTCGCCACCTACTTCGCCGGCGCGTTCTTCCCGAGCGGCAACCCCACCGCCCAGCTCATGAACACCGCCGGCATCTTCGCCGTCGGGTTCTTCATGCGCCCCGTGGGCGGCTGGCTGCTGGGGCGGGTCGGCGACCGCAAGGGCCGCAAGGCGGCACTGACGCTGACCGTCACGCTGATGTCCGCGTCGGCGATCCTCATCGCCGTCGCCCCGACCTACGCGGTCGCCGGCTACGGCGGCGCGCTCGTGCTGCTCGTCGCCCGACTGCTGCAGGGTCTGTCGGTGGGCGGCGAGTACGCGGCCAGCGCCACCTATCTGACCGAGGCCTCGGACCCGAACCGGCGCGGGTTCGCCTCCAGCTTCCAGTACGTCTCCATGACCGCGGGGCAGATCGTCGGCCTCGGGCTGCTGATCATCCTGCAACACACCATGTCCGACGCCGCCCTGCACGGCTACGGCTGGCGCATCCCGTTCGTCGTGGGCGCGCTCGGCGCGGCGATCGTCTTCTATCTGCGGCGCACCATGCTGGAGACCGAGGTGTACGAGGAGGACGCCTCTCACGCCGAGGAGCGCGGCACCCTGCGCGCCCTGTGGCAGCACCGGCGGGAGGCGTTCCTGGTCATCGCCCTCACCATGGGCGGCACGGTCGCGTACTACACGTACACCACCTATCTGACCAAGTACCTGTCCAACTCGGCCGGACTGTCCAAGCAGACGGCGACGCTGGTGTCCTTCACCGCGCTGATCGTCTTCGCCTGCCTCCAGCCGCTCGCCGGCGCCCTGTCGGACCGGATCGGGCGCCGCCCGCTGCTCATCGCCTTCGCGGTCGGCTCCACCGTCCTCACCGTGCCGATCATGACCCTGCTCAAGCACGCGGGCAGCTTCTGGCCGGCCCTCGGTCTCGCCCTGCTCGCGCTGGTCGTCGTCACCGGCTACACCTCGATCAACGCCTGTGTGAAAGCCGAGCTGTTCCCGACCGGGGTGCGCGCCCTCGGCGTGGCCCTGCCGTACGCCATCGCCAACGCCCTCTTCGGCGGCACGGCGGAATACGTCGCCCTGTGGTTCAAGCACGCCGGGATCGAGTCCGGCTTCTCCTGGTACGTGGCGGGCTGCGCCGCCGTGTCGCTGCTGGTGTACGTCACCATGCGGGAGACGAAGGACCTGGACCTCGCCCGGATGAGGGACCGTACGGATTCCAGTGTGACGACCGCATCCTGAGACGGTCGGGGAGCCGGGGGCGGGGGTGTGCCAGACTGCCCCCGTGCTCTCGTTCGCCATGATTATGGGCAGCAGGCGCGCCGGTCCGCAGTGACCACCTCGTACGACCAGGTGCGGGTGGCCACCGTCGTCCTCGACCCGCGCGCAGACCTCTCGCACCCGCGAGGGGTTTTTTCGTTTTCCGGCCCACCTTCAGCCGGGGAACGGGGGCGCGAGGGACCATTGGGGGGACGGTGGAGCCGGTCATTCCGGTAAGACCGAAGATCCACAACAGGAGCCTTGACACCATGACCGAGACGGCAACCAGCGAGCTCGACGACTCGTTCCACGTCTTCGACACCACGCTGCGCGACGGCGCGCAGCGCGAGGGAATCAACCTCACTGTCGCGGACAAGCTCGCCATCGCACGGCACCTGGACGACTTCGGCGTGGGCTTCATCGAGGGCGGCTGGCCCGGCGCGAACCCCCGCGACACCGAGTTCTTCGCCCGCGCACAGGCCGAGATCGACTTCAGGCACGCCCAGCTGGTCGCCTTCGGCGCCACCCGCCGCGCGGGTGCGAAAGCCGCCGAGGACCCGCAGGTCAGGGCCCTGCTCGAGTCCGGCGCCCCGGTGATCACCCTGGTCGCCAAGTCGCACGACCGGCATGTGGAACTGGCGCTGCGCACCACGCTCGACGAGAACCTGGAGATGGTCCGCGACACGGTGTCGTACCTGAAGGACCAGGGCCGCCGGGTCTTCGTCGACTGCGAGCACTTCTTCGACGGCTACCGCGCCAACTCCGAGTACGCCAAGGCCGTCGTCCGTACGGCCGCCGAGGCCGGCGCCGATGTCGTCATCCTCTGTGACACCAACGGCGGCATGCTCCCCGCCCAGATCCACGCCGTCGTCGCCACCGTCCTCGCCGACACCGGCGCCCGGCTCGGCATCCACGCCCAGGACGACACCGGCTGCGCGGTCGCCAACACGCTGGCCGCCGTCGACGCGGGCGCCACCCACGTGCAGTGCACCGCCAACGGCTACGGCGAGCGGGTCGGCAACGCCAACCTCTTCCCGGTCGTCGCCGCCCTGGAGCTGAAGTACGGCAAGAAGGTGCTGCCCGACGGCAAGCTCCGCGAGACGACCCGGATCTCGCACGCCATCGCCGAGGTCGTCAACCTGACCCCCTCCACCCATCAGCCGTACGTGGGCGTGTCGGCCTTCGCGCACAAGGCCGGCCTGCACGCCTCCGCGATCAAGGTCGACCCGGACCTGTACCAGCACATCGACCCCGAGCTGGTCGGCAACACCATGCGCATGCTGGTCTCCGACATGGCGGGCCGCGCCTCCGTCGAGCTCAAGGGCAAGGAGCTCGGCATCGACCTCGGCGGCGACCGGGAACTGGTCGGCCGGGTGGTCGAGCGGGTGAAGGAGCGCGAGCTCAAGGGCTACACCTACGAGGCGGCGGACGCCAGCTTCGAGCTGCTGCTGCGGGCCGAGGTCGAGGGCCGCCCGCTGAAGTACTTCGACGTGGAGTCCTGGCGGGCCATCGTCGAGGACCGCCCCGACGGCACGCACGCCAACGAGGCCACGGTGAAGCTGTGGGCCAAGAGCGAGCGGATCGTCGCCACGGCGGAGGGCAACGGCCCGGTCAACGCCCTGGACCGCGCGCTGCGCGTGGCCCTGGAGAAGATCTACCCGCAGCTCGCCAAGCTGGACCTGGTCGACTACAAGGTCCGCATCCTGGAGGGCGTGCACGGCACCTCCTCCACCACCCGAGTCCTGATCTCCACCTCGGACGGCTCCGGCGAGTGGTCCACGGTCGGCGTGGCGGAGAACGTCATCGCCGCGTCCTGGCAGGCCCTGGAGGACGCGTACACGTACGGGCTGCTGCGGGCGGGGGTGACACCGGCGGAGTAGCTCCGCCGGTCCGGCGGGGGCGCCTTCCGGTGAGCGGCGCCCCCCGCTGGGCTACGGCGCGCGCCAGATGTTGTCGAACGCCGCGTTCTCTATGCGTCGGCGCTCCCGTACGGCCCCCAGCTCGGTCACCGCGTCGCCGACCGCCAGGAGCACCGTGACGACCGCCTCGTCGCCGGGCTCCTCCTCGGGCGGCCGCTCGCCCTGGATGCCCAGGGTGGCGGCGAGCCCGGTGAGGACCGGCTCGCGGGACCACCAACGGGCTGCTGCGGGCGGGGTGGCACCGACGGAGTAGCTCCGCCGGTTCGGGGGCGCCAGCGCCCCCCCGCTGGGCTACGGCGCGCGCCAGATGTTGTCGAACGCCGCGTTCTCGATGCGTCGGCGCTCCCGTACGGCCCCCAGCTCGGTCACCGCGTCGCCGACCGCCAGGAGCACCGTGACGACCGCCTCGTCGCCGGGCTCCTCCTCGGGCGGCCGCTCGCCCTGGATGCCCAGGGTGGCGGCGAGCCCGGTGAGGACCGGCTCGCGGGACCACCAGCGGTCGGCGGCATGGCGCCGGGCCGGGGTGTCGGCGGCGGCCGCCTTGTCGGCCCGGTGCGGCCAGCGGTGCCGCTTCCCGGAGAGCTGGCCGCCGGTGTCCAGGACGTCGCGGTAGGCCGTGGCCAGCCCCTCGCCCCGGCGCCACAGCCAGTCCTCGACCGTCTCGTACGGCGCCTCGCGCACGAGCGCGGCCCCGGCCTCGTCCAGCATCCGGTCGCCCGTGGTCAGCACGGGCCCGGGCACGATGCGCTCGCCGTCCAGGGTGAGCGCCCGCGCCCCGAGCAGGTCGACCAGCTCGGCCCCCGCGAGTGCCAGCGACAGATCGCCCGGCTCGACGGGGTGATCGCCGGGCACGTCGAGGCTGACGAGGAACAGATCCTGCGGTGTGGTCATACCTCATGGTCCCCCAGCCGCCGGGCGGGCGCCGCTCAGCGGCGCCCGCGGGTGAACCGCACCCGTCGGGGACGGCCTGGTGGGGTGCGCTACTGCAGGTGCCACTTCTGGTTCGCGGCCCCGGTGCACGACCAGATCTGTGCCCGCGCCCCGTTCGCCGACGAGTTGTCGGTCACGTCGAGGCACTTGTTCGCGGCGAGGTTCACGACGTCCCCGGTGGACGCGTTGTACGACCACCGCTGGGCGCCGGTGCCGTTGCAGTCGTACAACTGCGCCTTGGCGCCGTCCGCGGTCGAACCCGACGTCACGTCCAGGCACTTGCCGAGCGCCTGGACGGACCCGTCGGCCGCCACCGTCCACTGCTGGGCGGCGGTGCCGTTGCAGTCGTAGAGCTGCACGGCCGTGCCGTTGGCGCTCGAACCGCCCGCCACGTCCAGGCACTTGCCGGCCAGGCCGACGAAGGAGCCGGTCCGTGCGCCGCCGTCGGACTGGGTGCCGGACCAGGTGAAGGTGGCCGAGGTCCTGCCGGGCAGCGAGTAAGTGGCGTGCTGGGAGCCCCAGTCGATGGTGACGGTCTGCGCCGAGGAGGAGCCGTTGTACGCGATCAGCGCCTTGCTGCCGTCGGGGTTGCGCCAGGCCACGTTCGGCACGGTGGTGGACGCCGTGGAGGCGATCCGCTGGGCGCCCGGCCGGACGAACTTGGTCAGCTGGCCCATGTCGTAGTACTCGACGGTGTAGTCCACGGTGCCGCTCTGCCCGTCCCCGTTGTGCACGGTGATCAGGCCTGTGCAGGTGCCGCAACCGCCGTTGTGGGGGCCGCCGTTCTGGTCCACGGCCAGCGACCACTTGGTCACCGACTTCGCCCAGTTGCGGGTGTAGTCGATGATGTTGGACATGTCCTCGCGCTGCTGGTCGGCGATCCAGGTGCCACCGGAGTGCTCGGTGCCGAACGCGTCCAGCGAGGGGTACTGGTCGTGCACGGTCGTCTGCTTGGCGACGTCACCGCCGTAGCCGTGCCAGGCGATCCCGCCGAAGTTGGGGTGGTTGCGGATCGCCGGGTCGTCCACGGACTGGGCCGCGTAGGAGTCGTAGGTGTCCCAGTTCCAGTCGTGGGCCAGCACCTTGGTGTTCAGCCCCGCCGACTGCAGCTGCGGCAGCAGGTCGTTCTTGAGGAAATACTGGATGCCGGACGCGTTCCAGCTCATCGAGGGGTAGCCGGAACAGCAGGTCGGCTCGTTCTGCGGGGTGACGTACGAGACGTCGATCCCCTGGTCCCTGTACGCCTGGAGGTACTTCACGAAGTAGCCGGCGTACGCCCCGTAGTCCTCGGCCTTCAGCCAGCCGCCGTTCAGCGAGCCGCTGTCCTTCATCCAGGCCGGGGCGGTCCAGGGGGAGGCCATCACCGTCAGCGACGGGTTCAGCTGGAGCGCCTGTTTGGTGAGCGGCACGACGTCCGCGAGGTCGTGCGCGATCGAGAACCTGGCCAGGTTCGCGTCCGTCTGGCCGGACGGCACGTCGTCGTACGTGTAGCCGTACCGCGCGAGGTCGGAGGCGCCCATCGGGTTGCGCAGGAACGACAGTCCGATGCCGTCCGTCGGCGAGAACAGCTTGCGCATGGTCGCGTCCCGGGTCGCCTGCGACAGCGCGCCGCTGCTGTTCATCAGCCAGGCCGCGGTGTCCGTGAAGGACGCGCCGCCGCCGGTGAAGGTCTGGTAGCGGGTGTTCTCGTCCACGGTGATGTTCGTGCCGCCGCCGCCCGTGCCGGACTGGAAGGCGAACGGCGTCTGCGGCTCGAGGCCGCGCACGACATGCCGGCCGGCCGAGTCGTCGGTGGTGGTGAGCCAGGCCGTGACCTGCTCGCCGGCCGCGTGCGCGGGGGGTACGGCGGCAAAGAGGCCGGTGGCGGAGAGCAGCCCGGCCAGCAGCAGCCGGACCGTGCGGGGGGTTCTCCTCATGTGCGTCGCCCTTCAACTGACGTGCACTCTTGACGGGTTGGGGAGCCGTTAGTTAACTCACGGCGTGATCTAAGCCATGAGTGAACCATGAGAGCCGAGGGAAGGTCCATGCCGAGAACCGCCCTGCTCGTCTCCGGGGCCCTGCTCGCCGCCCTGTTGCCCCTGTCCGCCGCGGCGCACGCCGCCGACGACCCCGCGGCCGTCCCCGTCGACCGCTTCGAGGGCGAGGTCCCCTTCGCCGCCCAGCCCGCCGACGGCATCTTCACCTGGGGAAGCGACGCCGACGACCCGCCCGCCCTGCACCTCACCGACCGCGCCGACGCCCCCGAGGGCGCCAAGGTCCTCACCGGCACCTACGACATCAGCGGCTACGGCGGCTTCACCCACGACTTCGCCGCCGGCCAACCCGCCCACGACTGGTCCGCCCACCAGGGCATCCGCTTCTGGTGGGAGGGCCGGGACAACGGCCGGAAGATCGCCTTCGAGATCAAGGACGGCGGCGCCAACGGCGAGGCATCCGAACTCTGGACGACGTCCTTCACCGACGACTTCACCGGCTGGAAGCAGATCGAGCTCCCCTTCACCGACTTCACCTACCGCACCGACTACCAGCCCGTCGGCGGCATCGACCATGTCCTCGGCCTCACACAGATGTGGGGGTACGCCGTCACGCTCCCGGCCGGCACCAAGGGCGACTTCGCCATGGACGACGTCGAGCTGTACGGAAAGGCAGACCAGTCGCTGCGCGCCTCCGTCAGCACCGACGCGGCCGTCTACCCGGTCGAACAGGGCGGCACCGCCGCGGTCAAGGTCACCCTGGCCACGACCGGGGACCGGCCCGTCGACGACCCGGTGACGGTCACCTACGCGACCGGGGGCGGCACCGCCACCGCCGGCCGGGACTACACCCCGACCGAAGGCACCCTGACCTTCCCCGCCGGTACCGCGTCCGGCACCTCGCGGACGATCGAGGTGCCCACACGGAAGAACCGGTCCGCGGCGCCCGCCAGGACCATCCCGCTCAAGCTCACGGTCACCGGCGCCAAGGCGCCCGCCGAGACCCCGCAGGTCGTCGTCGACGCCCACGGACTGCCGTACCTGAACAGCAGGTTGCCCGTGCGGAAGCGCGTCGCGGACCTGCTGTCCCGCATGTCCCTTCAGGAGAAGGCCGGGCAGATGACCCAGGCCGAGCGCGGGGCCGTCGGGACCGGGGGCGACATCGCCGCGTACGACCTCGGCTCGCTGCTCTCCGGTGGCGGCTCCACGCCCACGCCCAACACCCCCGAGGCCTGGGCGAGGATGGTCGACGGCTTCCAGCTCCGGGCGCAGGCGACCCGCTTCCAGATCCCGCTGATCTACGGCGTCGACGCGGTCCACGGCCACAACAACCTGGCCGGCGCCACGATCATGCCGCACAACATCGGCATCGGCGCGAGCCGGGATCCCCGACTGGCCGAGAGGACAGGGGCGGTGACGGCCGCCGAGGTCCGAGCCACCGGCATCCCCTGGGACTTCGCGCCCTGCCTGTGCGTGAGCCGTGACGAACGCTGGGGCCGCTCCTACGAGTCCTTCGGCGAGGACCCCGCCCTCGTGCAGTCCATGGAGACCATCATCCAGGGCCTGCAGGGCCGGGCCGACGGACGGGACCTGAGCCGAAACGACAAGGTGCTCGCCACCGCCAAGCACTTCGTCGGCGACGGAGGCACCGCGTACGGCTCCTCGACCACCGGCACCTACACCATCGACCAGGGCGTCACCACGGTCACCCGGCAGCAGCTTCAGGACATCCACCTGGCGCCGTACCGGACCGCCGTCGAGCGGGGCATCGGCACGGTCATGCCGTCGTACTCCTCCCTCGACATCGTCGGGGACGGCCAGGGCGCGGTGAAGATGCACGCCCGCGGCGACATGATCAACGGCGTGCTCAAGGGCCGGATGGGCTTCGGCGGCTTCGTCATCAGCGACTGGAACGCCATCGACCAGCTCCCCGGCGACTACGCCACCCACGTCCGCACGGCGGTGAACGCGGGCGTCGACATGATGATGGTGCCGTACGGCTACAAGGACTTCAGCGGCACCCTCGTCGACGAGGTGAAGGCGGGCCGGATCAGCGAGAGGCGGATCGACGACGCCGTCTCCCGCATCCTCACCCAGAAGTTCAGGCTGGGGCTGTTCGAACACCCCTACGCCGACACGTCCGGCGCCGCCGCCATCGGCTCCCCGGCTCACCGGGCGGTCGCCCGCCAGGCCGCCGCCGAGTCGCAGGTGCTGCTGAAGAACAGCGGCGGGCTGCTGCCGCTGAGGAAGAGCGAGAAGGTGTACGTCGCCGGGTCCAACGCCGACGACCTCGGCAACCAGACCGGCGGCTGGACCCTCACCTGGCAGGGCGCGTCCGGCACCCACACCCGGGGCACGACCATCCTGCAGGGCATGCGCGCGGCCGGCGGGAACGTCACCTACTCCAAGGACGCCTCCGCGCCGACGGACGGCTACGACGCCGGCGTGGTCGTCGTCGGCGAGACCCCGTACGCCGAGGGCGTCGGCGACGTCGGCAACGGGCACTCGCTGCAGCTGTCGGCGGCCGACCAGGCGGCCGTGGACAAGGTGTGCGCGGCCATGAAGTGCGCGGTGCTGATCGTCTCCGGCCGCCCGCAGCTCGTCGGCGACCGGCTCGGCAGGATCGACGCGCTGGTCGCCTCCTGGCTGCCCGGCACCGAGGGCGAGGGCGTGGCCGACGTCCTCTACGGCAACCGCCCCTTCACCGGACAGCTCCCGGTGACCTGGCCGAGGTCCGAGTCCCAGCTGCCGATCAACGTCGGCGACGCGTCGTACGACCCGCAGTTCCCCTACGGCTGGGGCCTGACCACGCTCACCGGCGTTCCGAGCGGCGGCACGGCCACCCTGAAGGCGCTGGGTGCGGCGGCGACGGCGGCCGAGCGCAGGGGCGACGCCCGGGCCGGCCGTGAGCTGGTCACCAAGGCGCGGCTGCTGGTCCAGCAGAAGACCGGCGACCGGATGACACCGGCGGAGGCCAGACCCTTCGCCGACGCCGACCACCTGCTGCTGACCGGACGGTACGGAAAGGCGGTGGAGAAGCTCATCGAGGCCTACGGGGCCGCGTAGACCCGAACGGTATGACCGATTAGGGGAGGCTTCGGGTAGCTTCGAAGGATGAAGGCCGTCCTGCGGACCCGAAGCCTCCCAGCCCTGCTGCTGGCCGCCCTCGCCCTGGTCGTCGCCACCGTCTTCGCGCCCGGAGCGAGCGCGGACACCAGCGTCTCCGCCATCGCCCAGGCCCTCCGCACGAGCCCGGTCTACGTCGACCCGGCCGCCTCGGCCCAGCTGCCGAAGGCGGACGCCGACGCGCTCGCGAAACGCATCAAGGAAGCGAACAAACCACTGTTCGTCGCGGTGCTCCCGGCCGGCTACCCGACCCGGAACCTCTTCTCCGACCTGCGCGCGGCCACCGGCGTCACCGGCCTGTACGGCATCCGCCTCGGCGACCGCTTCGACGCCCGCGCCGACTCCTCCGTCATGTCGGCGACGGCCCGGCGGAACCTGGTCACGAGCGTCCAGGGCGAGCCGGCGGGGGCCCAGCTCACCGACTTCACCGACCGCGCCCTGGCCACCATGCACGGCCACGCCCCGTCGAGCTGGGGCGGCTCCGCCGGGGGATCCTCCGGCACGGCCGCCCTGATCGCGGTGGCCGCGGTGCTGGTGGTGGGCGGTGCGGGCGCCTACGCACTGGTGCGCCGCAGCCGCAGGCGGCGCGCCGAGGAGCAGCGGGCCGCCCTGGACCGCCTCCGGGTGGTCGTGGACGAGGACATCACCGCCTACGGTGAGGAGCTGGACCGCCTCGACTTCCAGCCGGCCGAGCCGGGCGCCGACGACGCGATGCGCGCGGACTACGAACACGCCCTCGACGCCTACGAGACCGCCAAGCAGCGCATGGCGCAGGCGAGCCGCCCGGAGGACGTGCGCACGGTCACCGAGGCCCTGGAGGACGGCCGCTTCTCCCTGGCCCGGCTGGCCGCCCGCCGAGAGGGCAGGCCCTTGCCCGAGCGCCGCCCGCCCTGCTTCTTCGACCCCCGGCACGGCCCCTCCGTGGCCGACGCCACCTGGACCCCGCCCGGCGGTGCCCCGCGCCAGGTCCCCGTCTGCGCGGCCGACGCCACCCGGCTGGCCGACGGACGCGACCCGGTCATCCGCGAGGTCGACACGGACCACGGCCGCCGCCCCTACTGGGACGCGGGCCCCGCCTACGGCCCCTGGGCGGGCGGCTACTTCGGCGGCGGCATCCTGCCCGGCCTGCTCGTCGGCACCCTCCTCGGCAGCATGATGGCCACGCCCTCGTACGCGGCCGACTACGGCACCGGATACGGCGACTTCGGCCCCGGCGGTGACTTCGGGGGCGACTACCAGGGCGGCGACGTCTCCGGCACGGACTTCGACGCCGGGGATTTCGGCGGCGGGTTCGGGGACGGCGGGGACTTCGGCGGCGGAGGGGGCGACGGCGGGGGCGACTTCGGCGGGGGGTTCTGAACGCCGGATCCGCCTCAACCGGACCTGCCGGGATCCGGCGCCATGCTCGCCGGACACGCGAGCGCCCGCCTCCCGTTTCCGGGGAGCGGGCGCGCTCGGGGTGGTGCCGGCCGGAACGCCGGAGGCTCAGGCCTGCTTGATCGCCGAGATGTCGAAGTGCAGCTTGATCTTGTCGGAGACGAGCATCCCGCCGGTCTCCAGCGCCGCGTTCCAGGTGAGGCCCCACTCGGAGCGCAGGATCTCGGCCTTGCCCTCGAAGCCCACGCGCTCGTTGCCGAACGGGTCCTTCGCGGCGCCGTTGAACTCCAGGTCGATGGTGATCGGCTTGGTCACGCCGAGGAGGGAGAGGTCGCCGGTGATGCGGTAGTCGTCGCCGCCCAGGGCCTCCGCCTTGGTGGAGCGGAAGGTCATGACCGGGAACTCGTCGATCTTGAAGAAGTCGGACGACTTCAGGTGACCGTCGCGGTCGGCGTTGCCGGTCTCGACGCTCTCCACCTTGACGTCGAGCGCGGCGGTGGAGTTGCTGGGGTCGGCCCCGTCCAGGTGCAGGGTGCCGGAGAAGTCCTGGAAGGCTCCCTTGACGTTGGTGACCATCGCGTGGCGCGCCACGAAACCGATCGTGGTGTGCGCCGGGTCGATGGTGTAGTCGCCGGTCAGCGCGGTCAGGTCGGCGCCGGCGGCAGGGGCCTGCGGGGTGTTCTCTTTGCGGCTGAAGATGCCCATGTCGTTCTCCTGAAGTTTCTGTTTAACGTTCAACGAACCCAACGGATTCGACGGTAGACCTATTCCGTTCAGTTTTCAACATCATCCGCAGGGTGACTTCGCGATAACGTCTGGTGATCACATGCCCCTGGAGTCGACCGGTACGGTAGGGAAGTGGAGATCCCTCCGGCGGTCCGCCGTCCGAGGCTCCGTGTCACCCCGGCGATGGCATGCGCCAGCCACGAATGTGAGGTGGCTCTCAGGTGACGTCTTTGTGGCTCCCCTACAACCCCGACGCCCTGTGAGCAGTCGGAACGGCTGCACGCGGTCATGGTTCTGTTCACTGCTACCAGGAAAACGGGCCGGAGACTGTACGGAGTCAACGGCTCGCTTTCCTTGGTGTCCTTCGTAAGGTCGCTACATGACCGTTTTGGAAGAGACGACGGGTGAGCCGACCGGTGAGCCGACGGACGCACGCGGACGGGTCGCCGAGCTGCACGACATTCGTGCCCGGGCCGTGGCCGGCCCCAGCGAGAAGGCGACCGAGGCGCAGCATGCCAAGGGCAAGCTGACGGCGCGGGAGCGGATCGAGCTGCTCCTGGACCCGGGGTCCTTCCAGGAGGTCGAGCAGCTGCGCCGGCACCGTGCGCAGGGTTTCGGCCTGGAGGCGAAGAAGCCGTACACCGACGGTGTCATCACCGGCTGGGGCACGGTGGAGGGCCGTACCGTCTTCGTCTACGCGCATGACTTCCGGATCTTCGGCGGCGCGCTGGGCGAGGCCCACGCCACCAAGATCCACAAGATCATGGACATGGCCATCGCGGCCGGTGCCCCGCTGGTGTCGCTCAACGACGGCGCGGGCGCCCGGATCCAGGAGGGCGTCTCGGCGCTGGC
>NZ_JBSFJZ010000043.1:0-95334 GCF_053598315.1 Streptomyces sp. NPDC001153 | reverse complement strand
GTGGGAGCGACGGGACGACATCCATGAAGCCTTCCTCGGGCTCGCTACATGTCTCATCACCTACAGACACGTCCGACGCCTTTGTTAGGACCTCTTAGGGCACTGGCCGAAGGCGTCGCGACCTGCCCGCACTGCCGACCGGACGCCGAGTTGGGCGTCCTCAGCCAGAGAGTGTCCGGCGGGTGGGCTGCTCAACTGTCCTTTGTGCAGCGTGAATCGAGATCGTCACCGGTTCGATGGAACCGGGCGCCTGAATCGTTTGCATAGGACCGAGCCGGAGATCTTCTTCCCTGCGGCCGGCGCTCCTCGGCAGTCCTGCCGACTGGCACCGCCGGTTCGAGACCACCATCCATGGGAGGGAACATGCGTATCCGTACCACCGTCGCCGCCTGCACCCTGGCTGCGGCAGCCATCCTCGGAAGCTCCGGAACCGCCTCCGCCGACTCCGGCGCCGAAGGCGCAGCGGTGGGCTCGCCCGGCGTCGTCTCCGGCAATGTGCTCCAGATGCCGATCCATGTGCCGATCAACGCGTGCGGCAACAGCATCGACATCGTCGGCCTGCTGAACCCGACGTACGGCAACGTCTGCGTCAACGACTGACGCGAATCCGCCCGGAATAACCTCGCTGCGGCGCTCCCGGCGTGGCTGGGACCGCCCGCCGGATGATGCATGACATAGGCCGGACAAATGGGGCGGCCAAGCCGGACCGCCGTCCGGCTCCGCAGTGCCCGGGCGTGTCCGGTGGGCAAGGAACCGTCCACCGGACACGCCTTCAGGCGCTACGCGGCGGACGTCCCGTGTCTTCTTCGCGGCGATCCGGTTCAGCTTGGCGCGGGCCCGCTCGGAGACCACGGGCAGGAAGCGCGGCTCGCCGTCGTCGTCGACAGCGGTGACGTGCTCGTGCTCCAGGTCCTCAAGGCAGGCGGCGGTCTGGTCGCCGCGCCGGGAGGTCCAGCGGATCAGCACGTGCGGCACCCGGCGACGTCCATCACCGGGCGGCGCCCGGCGGTGACGGTGCGCGGCTCGGAGGCCATCCCCAGCACCTCACACACCTCCATCATCACGATCTCGTTGTAGAGCGCGGAGGCGGCCACCGCATTCTCGTACCGCGCGAGGCCGTTCATGATCGCGGTTTCGGTGACCCTCCATGGCCCTGGCAGTGAAAGTGATCCAGAACCACTTTTCAGCGTCGCCGACACTCGCCCAGCCCACGCGGTGACGGCACCCGATCGATCGCCGCCCTGACACGCCTTCGGATCCGGGAACAGGTACGGCGCCTGCGAGTCGAGAATCTTCTGCCCGAGCACCGCCCGTACCTCATCCCGGCACCTCCGGCATCGGCCACGTTCGACGCGAACGCCCGACGCGCCCTGTGCGCGCCCACTCGCCTGTCCAGCCCGGCCCGGTCGCTGAGTCGTTCCAGCAGTTACCCGATTGCCTCCGGCGGCATCGGCTCACCCAGCGGGGCCCGGAACAGGTTCACCAGCAGGAAGTCGCTCCCGCCGCTCCCGAGCAGCCGGTTGCGCTCCTCGTAGTAGAGGTCGAATGCGGAGACTACAAGGAAGTCCAGCGGCGCCACCCACGCCTGCCGTGACTTCGACCAGGCCCCGTTCCCGTTCTCCCGCCGACGCACATGCACGTGGGCGCCCTGGTAGTCGCAGCCCAGCGCACGGGAGTCCGGCAGCAGATGGACATCGCTGCGCCGCAGGCCCGCCACCTGGCCGCGGCGCAGCCCGACTCTGCCGACCGGCAGGACGCTGAGTCGGTCCCGCGCGTTGCGGCAGGCGGCGAACATGGCCACCAGCTCGGCGTCCTCGGCCCGGTCCACCTGTGTCTCCGGCTCGCGAAGCGAGTGCACCGGCCGCAGCCGGTAGAACAGGCCGCCGTTCTCGTCCTGGGCTTCCGCCGGGAGGTCCCGGCTGTCGGCGAGCTCGTAGATCTGCCCGGGCACCGTCCTCGGCGCCTCCCTCACCGACACCGCGTACGACAACAGGCCCCGCACCGCGACGAGCACCCGGTTGATCCGGCGCTCACCCCGCACCGGGACGGCCCCCGGCCCCGGCCGCACCACCGACGCCGCCCCGTCCCGGGGCGCCGGGGTGTACTTCAGCCAGACCATGAACAGACCGAGGTCGCGCCCGGCCGCCGTCCACTCCCGGCGTGTCGACCGGCACCACCGCAGGTAGAGCGCGACGCCACCGGCGTACGCCTTTGTCGTCAGCTCCGCCCGGTCTCGACCGAGCCGCAGATTCCGAAGCCATTGATCAGTAGTTGCGACGACCTCCAGGTCGTCGTCGAGGACCGTCCAGTTGCTCGGTCCGGACGGAATCACCAAGGGGAATGCCCGCACCATCAACTCCTGCCACGAGTCGTGCAACAACCCGCCGCAGAGCCACACCCCACGAGAACGAGTCCCAGGAGCTCAACGAACGCACCTGACTCCACTTCACACCACAGCAGATCCACCCCGAGGGAAACGAGCTGGGCGTTGTTGCCGTACCGAACCGTGAGTCCCTGGCACTGTGCGCATGGGCCGATCTGCTCGGGCTTGCAGCCGAGCAGATCGCTGCCCATGCGGGGAGGGGCGTCGAGGGATCGATGCGTCTGACGGAGTCGTTCATGCATCCGAATCTACGTCGGGCGATCCATAGAGCTCTGTCACTGCGGCCGTCGGCTGGTGTCCCGTGCCGTCGGTTGAGCCGTATCGCGCCCGGGCCACCGCCCCATTGATAGGGATGCGTGCCAATTGCCACCATGTTGAGATTGGTCGGCGACTCATGTGGGGGAAATGTGCTCAGCTTCCGGGGAAGGCCATCTCAGACGAGCCGGACACTCGTCGCTGCCTCCTGTGTCCTGTTCACCTTGGGACTCATCCTGGGAACCCCGTTCATTCTGAACGTGCTCGCGCCGGATGACCTGAACTGGGGTCAGCTGAGCAACGTCAGTCAGACCTATGGTGCGCTGTCCGTGCTCTTCTCTGCAGCTGCACTGGCCGGAGTGGCTGCCTCCCTCTGGTACCAGGCTCGACAGACTCGGATAGCCCAGGAAGCCGCGCGGCGCGATGCGCATCGAGAGCTGATCATCCTGGCGCTCGGCGACCCTACGCTCCTCGCATGCTGGGAGCCTCCGCATACGCCGATGACGGCCACCCGGAGGAAGCAAATCCTGTTCACCAACCTCATCGTCACCAACTGGGAGTCCGACTTCAGGCTCGGGAATCTGAGCGAGGCCGCGCTCCGGGACATGTTCGACGGACACTTCCAGGGCGAGATCGCGCGGGAGCACTGGATGACCGGAGGTCCTGGGTGGCGCGTCTCGGCAGAGCTTTCCGCCGACCGGATGCGCCGCCAGTTTGTCGAGGTTGCCGACGAACGCTACGCGCGCGCCATCGCCGACGGCCCTCCGGTGGCAACTACTGAGTACTTTCAGACTGCTCCGTAACAAGCCAGGCTGCCGAACAGCCGCTACTTCTCAGTTCGGCTGGGGGCGAACAGATCAAGCTTCCCTACGTTGTTCTGCGGGAGGCGGAACACTGGGCGGGCAAGCCACCCCTGAGCCTGGGCAAGCTCCACTGCTCCGGGGTGGGCACGCCTGTCACAGCAGCCCAGGCCGGGCCGCGTACCGGGTCCCAGTGGCGGGTCACCATGAAGCCGGTGCTGTTCAGTGCGCTACGACCGGTGGCCCTGACGCTCCGGGTCGAAACGCCCAGATCTCCTTGAGCTACGCGGACTGCTGCGCGTAGCGGATCGTCGCCTTCGAGGCGTGCCGGTAGGCATCCTGTCGCTCCTGTAACGCTGCGTTGCAGAGCGAGCAGTGATCGCGCGGCATCTCGGCGAGCGCGCCTTGCCGGCCACGGTGGACCGCAGGAGGAACTTGTACGCACGGATCACCGGGCCCACCCCCCTTTTCCAAGACCACCGCCGGTGAGATCACCGTACCGGCCACCACTGACAACGAAGCGAACTCCGGCGCTGCACGCCTCCGCAACAAGCATGCGTTTCCCTCCCCCGGCTGAAGCCAGGGATATCCACGCAAGATCAACGATTGGTGTCCTCCACCGTCGCCGGCGTGGGGGTTACACCTCGGCGAGTCGGTTCGGTGAGGGTCTGCGCGACGGCTTCTGTGAACCTTTGGTGTTCCGCACCGCCGCATCGTAGGGGTGGAGGCTTGCCCGGGATGCGGGGAAGTGGCGCGCGGCTGGGCGTTGGCCGGTTCAGGGTGAGGGGGCCAGGGAGGCCGGGAAGACGGCGTCGGGCCCGAAGCGGATGCGGGCGGCGTCGGCCGCCTGCTCTATCCTGCGTGTTTTGTCACCGCTTTCCGGCCTGTGAGTACCGGTGCCGAAGCTACTGTCCGTCTGTGGGACACCTGCTGGGTGATCCGTCACCGAGAAGGTAACGCCCGCCCAGTGCTCCAGGCACCGGTGAAGCAGTTTCACGGCGTGAGATCGGCGGTGAGCGGCCCGCCGTCCAGGCGGCGCAGGGTGCAGTAGGCGTAGTGCTCGCTGCCGCTGACCCAGCTGGTCTTGTCTGGGCCGAGCACGGTTGAACCCAGGTGGGTGGGAAGGCCGGGGTCGAGCTTCTCACGCTCCTGGGCGCAGGCTGTGCCGGTGCGGATGACGGCGACTGCCCAGCTGGCCGCGTACGTCGGCCGGGGCAGCTCGTCGACCCGGCGGACCTGGCCCTGGTGCGGTTGGGAGCAGCCGACGACGGACCAGCCGAGGTGTTTGTCGAGATCGGCGTCGGTGACCACGGCGTTACCGGTGTAGTTGACGCACTGCCCGACCGCGAGCCTGGGCGGGGTGGTGGGCCGTGGCGGAGCGGACGCGCCGCGGACGGCTTGTGCGTCCTCTCGGTCGCCGAGCCAGGACATTCCCAGGTACGCGGCCACCAGGATCGCGAAGGCCGTGCTCAGCGCGAGGGCGGTCCGGCGAGTCAGGTGGGTCCGGACGCGGGCCCAGGCGGCTTCGTTCGAGTGGCCGGCGATGTGGTGCAGTCGGGCTGCGACGGCCGCCGCGTCGTGCGGGCGGTCGGCGGGCCGGGGCGCGAGCAGGCCTTCACTTTCCTTCAGCTTCCATTCGTTGGGAGGCAGCACATCAGGCACCGCCCACAGCGCTGGGGGGGGAGGGGCAACTCCCGGTCGGTTGCCGGTGGTTGGGATGGCGCGACTTCGTCTGCGTCCAGGCACAGGCCGTGGCGAGGTGCTTTCCCTCGCGCCGATGCCACGAAGCGGCGCAACTGCCCTCCTAACGGATTCCGTTGGCCACCGCCTGCCGCGCGGCCCATGCCAAGCCGTCCGTCCACGGTTCGCCGTGGCCCGGCAGCATGGTGGCGAGCTCGTGTTCGGCGATCTTCTCCAGCGAGGCCAGCGCAGCCTGGCTGTCCTGAGTGAAGGCCCGACAGATGACGCACGGTCCGACCCGGCCGGCCACGAAATCGTGAGTGACCAGGGCGTCGCCGGTGAAGGCGATCGAGGCCTCCGGGAAGAAGTAGCTGGAACTGCCGGCAACGCCGGAAGGGCGAGCGGTTGCCGCTCGGGGGACGCGGGTACTGCGTTGAAGCGCGGTGTGAGAAGTCAGCGCCGGCTGAGACCTGGCGGGTCTCACTCGCAGACAGTCAGCGACGACCAGCGTGAGCAGCCCGAGAACCGGTCACACCATCCCTTTGACGTGCGGCTTCAAGTTGGCGGAGGCTCATTGTCCGAAACTCCTCTGCTGCTCACGAGCCACGCTGTGAGCCGTGCGTCGTCGGGGCCACTCTTACGCTGCATTGCAAAGCGGCGAGGTAGACGTGCGAGTGTCCGCCCGGGTCAAGCCTCACGGAGCCGTCGCGCATCCGTGCCGTGCCGAGGTCGACGGTCTCTCCGTTCGCGGCGTCATGGAGCTCAAGCGGGCACTCGCCCGCGCCGTTGAAGTCCAGAACCTTCACGAGGAGGACTCCTGGTGCCTCGAAGGCGTCGGTGTCGCCCAGTCCGTATTGCTGGCTGAAAGGCAGTGCCAGCTGCCCGGGCCCGGGGCGGCTGACGACCTCACATGCCGCATTGTTTGCTTCCCAGTGGAAATGCCCCGAGGCCTGCATCTGGAACGATTCCGTTCCGTAGTTGTGCAGCGTTTGCCGTCTACGGCTCTCCGTGTTGGTCAGAGTGACTCTGCAGCCGTTGTCCTGGCCCTCGATCTTGTCACTGACGACGAGCCGCCACGGTGAGGCCGCGGTGAGGTCTCCGGACGCCGAGTCCGGGTTTCCCGCCTTCCGGGAAGCCTTGGCCCTGACGTCCTTGCTGACGTTGCCGTGCACGAACTCGGCTGCCACCGTAACGGCGAGAGCGAGGGCCAGGGCGGCCCCCACAGCAGACAGGACCACGCTGCGGCGAGGCCGTTCGCGGCGACCGGCCGGGACCGAGTCACCCTTCGCCGGCCTGGACGGTCGCAGAGAGGATGACGGTGCCGCACCGGCGGCGGATGTGCCCGCCTCGGGTGTGCACGGTGACAGCGTAGGGCGCTGGCCCGGGCTTGGTTGCGCAGGCGTGCCCTGGCCCGTGGCCCGTGCTGCCACTGGTGCCGTCTCCCGCTGCCGGTCAGCCGCTGCCCGCTCCAGCTCGTCGCGCATGGCCTCGGCGGTCGGAAAGCGGTGCGCCGGGTCCTTGCGCAGTGCGCGGGCCACCAGTGTGTCAAGAGAGGGGGTGATCGCCGGGTTGATGCTGGACGGTGTGGGAGGCGGCTGCCGCACATGCTGGTAGGCGATCGAGAGGGCGTTGTCCGCGAGGAAGGGGGGTCTGCCGGTGAGCAGTTCGAACACCATGCAGCCAACGGAGTACAGGTCGGAGCGCGGGTCGACACTCTTTCCCAGTGCCTGCTCCGGCGCAAGGTAGGGTGCGGTGCCGACCATCATGCCTGTGGCGGTCAGGGAGGTGACGCCCGACTGCAGCACGCGGGCGATGCCGAAGTCCATGACCTTCACCAGGCCGCCGGAGCTGACCATCACGTTGCTCGGCTTGATGTCGCGGTGCACCAGCCCCTGCTCGTGGGCTGCGGCGAGTGCTGAGAGCACCTGGGTGGTGATCTTGACGGCTTGCTCGGGGAGGATCGCCCCGTGTCGCTCGATCTCTTCACACAGTATCGCGCTGAGCGGCCGGCCCTCGACGTACTCCATGACGATGTAGGGCATCGGAGTACCGTCACCGGCGACGTCCTCACCGCTGTCGTGGACGGCGACCACGTTGATGTGGCTGAGCCTGGCCACCGCCCGCGCCTCCCGGCGGAAGCGCTCCCGGGCGGAGGACTCCAAGCCCAGCCGGCCGTGGAGAATCTTCACCGCCACCGGTCGGTCCAACACGGTGTCGTGCGCCAGGTGGACAGTTGCCATCCCGCCCTTGCCCACAGGCCGCCGAAGGACGTATCTGCCGCGACCCACCGCGTGCAATTCCGTGCCGACGTCACCCGTGGTCCCGTCCGCGCCCATCGTCGCCTCCATCCCCCTTGGCTGCCCCTCCACCTCAGACAGGCACAGGTCAGCAGACCCATTGCGCCTCCCCGGCCTGATCAGGCCGGGGACAGAGTATCGGCACCCAACCGGCGGTTGCCGGGGCGGCCGGGTCTCCGTTCCCCGGCCCGGCCACCGACGAGGCCACGGCGGTTAGGGTCTGCGCCACGACGCAGATGTTCGACGTCCGGAAAGGCCTGGAGCATGTCCGCGCGGACCGCGACGCCGCATGGCAGTTCGTCCGCGACTTCACGCACGCATGGGTAGAGCCGCTCACAGACGGCGACGGCTTCACCGAGGAGGACCTTGCAGCAGCGGAGGAACGTCTCGGCGTAAGCCTGCCGAGCGCCCTCGGCGAGATGTACCGGCTGCTAGGGCGGCGCCGGGATCTGACGAGCAACCACGATCGGCTGCTGCACCCGGACCAGCTCTACTGCCGGATTTAACGAACTACCGCTATGAAGGAATTCGGGGTGCGACGGGCCATCTCGTACCACCATCGACCGCGCGGCGAACCCCGCGCGGGATTCTCAGGCGTCCCCGGGGAGCAGGTGCTGGCCGACCTGACGGAAGGCCCACGAGCCATGGGTGTGGGTGAAGACCCACACCAGGTCGAAGCGGTTCGGCCACGCCGCGGGCGCGCCGCTGTGCGACGCGCCGAGGGCATTGACGATGGCCGGGATGCGCGAGTGCTCCCAGCAGATCAGGACCGGTTGGGAAGCGGAGAGCGCGGCCTCGGCCAGTGCGGCTTCCTGGGACTCGGCATGGGTGGTGTCCAGGGTGATGCCCATGTGCCGGGCGAGCGGTGTGACGGTCTGCCGCATCCGGTGGGCGCCCGCGAGCGGGCCCTGGTCCGCAGCGGCGTAGATGGTCCGCGGACGCACGATGCCGGGTTTGAGGGGCCGGCCTTTGGGCGGGTCGAACAGCGCCGGCAATGCCCTGGCCCGCTCCCAGCCGCGCCGGGTGAGGGACTTGGCGTCCGGACGGCCGTTCTCGTCGATGCCGGATGCGTTCCGGCCCGGCTTCTCCCCGTGTCGGATGATCATAATGGTGGTGTTGTCGGCGACCGGGACCCTGGTAGCCGGTGCGTCGGCGGGCTCGGATGCGGCTTCGCGCGCGTGCTTGCCGCCGCAGCCCGCGAGGACCGCGGGCGCGGCCGCCGCCATCGCGGCCAATGCCCCACGCCGACTGATCATCGCGCGACCGACGCCGCTACCGCCCGGCGTCCGCGCAGCCCCTTGCGTCCGGCTCTCCACCATGCGAACTCCTTACCGCGATTCTCGGGCCATTGATCGTTGCGGAGCACTACAGCATCGCTTGGTGAGAATCCCTCTCATGTTGGCCGCCGTCGGAACCGGGCGTGGTGGCCGACGGTCTCTTCCCGGGAAGGGCGCGCACATCGCCCTTGAGCGCCCGAACGCGGGTGACAAACGTAGATCAAAAGCCTACGAAAGCAGGGAAATGAGGGCTGTGGAGACGTTGAGGCGGCGGCTGCCGGGTACCGCCGTATACGTGACGGCCCTGCTGCTCACCGCATGGTGGCTGAAGGGGCAACCGGCAGCGGAACGGGCCCGCTTCATGCGCCACAACAGCAGCAACGTGCACCACCTGGATGTCGGCAAGTGGTGGACCCTGTTCACGAGCGGTCTGGTGGTCGACGGTGTACCGGCCCTGGTCGGTATCGCCGCGGTGGCCGGGGTCCTGGGATGCGCCGAGTGGCGCTGGGGGACGCTGCGCGCGTGCGGAGTCTTCGTCTTCGGTCACCTCACCGCGACCCTGCTCACCGAGGGCGCCCTGTGGCTGATGCACGTCGCCCATCTGCCAGGTGTGCCCACCCGGACCCGTGACGTGGGCATCAGTTACGGTCTGGTGACGACCGCCGCCTGCCTGCTCGCCCTCACCCCCGGCCGACTCCGCCGCTATGGCCTGCCTCTGCTCGCCGCGGCGCTGACGGCCGCGCTGCTGTACGACCAGGAGCTCGCGGACGTCGGCCACCTGGCCTCCCTCGCGCTGGGCTCCCTCGCCGCCCGCACACCGTGGCTGCGCGCCCCGTCCGGTCCCCCAGTACGCACGATGCCCGTCGCACCCGATCCCGTCGGCGCCGCATCGCCGAGCGGGAGTGCCCCGATGAGGAACGAGGGCGTCGTGCGCGGGGTACGCCAGGAGCAGTCCCGAACGGCGGTGTAGGCGGTCACGTAATTCGGCTCTGGCGCTGATCTTGTGACGCGGTAGGTGTCAGTGGACATCGCCGCCGCGGCCACCGGCCCGGTGTGGATGCAGTTGTATTGGCTCAAGCGCCGTGACCTGATCCGCCGGGCCGAGGCCGCCGGTTTCCGCGCGCTGGTCCTCACCGTCGACGCGCCCAGGATGGCGTTCCGTCCGGCGGGAGGCCATCAACGGGTTCGCGGTGCCCCGGGCATCCAGGCGGTCAACGTGGCGCATGACGTGATCGCCGCCTCGCACGGCAGCCGGGACGGGGAGCCGGCCATCGCTCGGCAATCCAAGGAGCAGTTCGGCGCCTCGATCACCCGGGATGACGTCGCCTGGCTGCGCGAAGTGACCTCCCTGCCCCTGGTACTGAAGGGCGTGATCACCCGCCTTCGGCCTGCACCGCGTGGTACGCGGAGGGGCCGAAGGCGCCTTGTCGTACGGTCGTTGGGAGCGCGGCGTCAGCCGGCCTGCCCGGTCGGCCGCATGGTGATGTGGTTGATGTCCACACCCGCGGGCTGATTGACGGCGAAGACGATCGTGTCCGCGACCTGCTCGGCGGTCATCACCGGCGCCGCCTCGGGGGTGCCGCCGCGCTCGTCCCAGAACGGGGTGTCCACCACCCCGGGGGCGACGACCGTCACGCCGACCCCGTCCTTGCCGACCAGCAGCCGGGTGTTCTCGGCCAGTGCGTGGGCGGCCCACTTGGTGACCGAGTACAGGTTGCCAGGCGTGTTGCGCACCCCGGCGACCGAACCGATGATCACGATCCGGCCCTTGGACTCCCGCAGGTGTGGCAGGGTCTCCCGTACCAGCAGAGCCGGGCCCAGGACGTTGGTGAGGACCATGGCGCGCATGTCCTCGGGGGCGTGGCTCTCCAGGTTGCCGGGCAGTGAGAAACCGGCGTTGGCAATGACGTTGTCCAGTCGGCCCCACGCCTCCACCACGCGGCGCACGGCGGAGGCGACGTCGTGCGCGTCGCTGGTGTCGCCGGTGATCGTCAGCAGCCGCTCGGCCGCTCCGGCCGAAGAGGCGAAGGCGGCCAGCTTCTCCGCGTCACGTCCGGTGACGGCCACGCGGTGGCCCTGCTTGAGCAGGGCGCGGGCGGTGGCGGCGCCGATTCCGGTCGAGCCACCGGTGATCAGCGTGGCGGGTTCCATGGGACGGCCTCCTCAGCGATGTGGTCATCGGGGCTCCGCCAGGGCCCCCGATGCCGATGAACACGAGGTGGCGCGTGAGGTCGACCGACTCCGGGTCGCCGGTTCCCCGAAACGCTTGCACTATACCCAGCGATCTTCCCGCCAAGCCGGTACGCCATCGCTGGCTGGCCACGATGCCGCACGAATGGGGCCGAACTCCCGCTGCTGGCCGCCCTGTTGGGACCTGCGCGGCGCGCAGGTCCCAGGCTGCGCTCACGCTGCCGGTCTCAGTGACGGCTGAGACCATGGCTCGCGTGTTCTTCGCGGAGTTTGCAGACGTTTTTCCCTCATCTGGCTGGTGTCGTGGTGGAGTTAGTCGAGCGGACTGCGGCTGGGATGGTCACGATGCATGCCCGGGCCCGCTCGGCGGGTGCGTACTGTCCACATTGCGGTAGTGCGTCGCTCCGGGTGCATGGCCGGTACATGCGACGGCTTGCGATACCGCGGTCGGTGGCGTCAATGTGGTGATCGCGCTGCTGGTGCGGCGGTTCAAGTGCCAGAACACGGCGTGCCGGGCCGTGACGTCCGCCGAGCAGATCGCGGGGCTGACGAGTCCGCATGCCCGCTATACACCGCTAGTGCGTGAGCAGTTGACCTTGGTCGCTCTCGCGCTGGCCGGCCGTGCGGGTGCCCGTCTGGCCGGGGTGTTGGGCCTGCGCGTCGCCAAGGACACGCTGTTACGTTTGGTCCGCGCTGTACCGGAAGATCCCGTGGGTGAGATCCGCGTGCTCGGTGTCGACGATTTTGAGCTGCGTAAGGGCGACTCGTACGCCACGATCCTTGTGGACCTGGAGAGACGGCGTCCGGTGGACGTGCTGCCCGGCCGGGATGCCGAACCGCTGGCCGCATGGCTACAAGCCCATCCGGAAGTGGAGATCATTTGCCGAGACCGGGCCGGGGCCTATGCCGAGCGCGCCCGCAGCGGAGCCCCACAGGCCCAGCAGGTCGCCGATGCCTGGCATTTGTGGCACAACCTCGGCGAGGCCGTGGACAAGACCGTCGCAGCCCACCACGCCCGCGTCCGGACCGCGTTCGAGAACATTCTTCCGGCCGTGTCGCCGACCAGCGACGACGTCTGGCTGACGCCGCCGGCTCCGGCTGCCGAGACGCTCGACGTCTGCGGACGAGAACGCCAACTGGTGACCCGGACCAGGGAACGCTACACCGCCGCGCGACGGCTCTTGGACGACGGCAGCACGCTGGAGGATGTCTGCCGGACCCTGCGGCTGGACCGGTCCACCGTCCGCCGCTTCGCCCGCGCCACAGGCATCGACGAGCTGTTGGTCAAAGCGACGAACCGCTCCACCATCCTGGACGAGTACAAGCCCTAATTCGTTGGTAGCGGCACCGGCGCGGCTTCTCGGAGCACTGCCGGACTGTTCGAGTGCGGGACTGTGACGCCTTCCTGGACCCCGGCTGACGAAGCCCTCATTGGGAGAGCGGCGCATGACCCCGTACTTGTGAGCATTGGGACATGACGCCTTACGCCTTCCTGGCTTCGAGCCCTCGCGGGAGAGCGGCCCAGGTCCCCGTGCTCGTGGTGGTGGCGGTCGCGTGGACGCCGGCGGACAACCTATACAAGCGTTGGCCTGCTAGGCCTCTAGGTAGAGCGGTGACGTTCGGCGTCTTCACGGCCGCCACCACCCATGCGGGATGACTCGTTGATGTTGGTGGTACGAGCCCGCTTCACGGTGACCTCTTGACAGTCCCGAGCCGTCGAGCTCCGGGCAAGACCGAGGCCCGTGGCGCGCGCTGGTGTCACGAACGGCTTGTGAGATGTCGGACCGAAGAGTCCTGGAATTAGGGAGCCGCGTGGCCCGCATGCGCTCGTGACCAGCGCAGATACCATCGCCAAGGGGAGGAACAACTTGATCTACTGCGGTATCGACTGGGCCGAAAAGCATCACGATGTCGCTCTCGTCGACGACACCGGGCAGCTGCTGGCCAAGCGCCGCATCAGCGACGATGCGGTCGGTTACCAGCTGCTGCTGGACCCGCTTGCCGAGTACGGCGACACCGAAGAAACTCCCATCCCGATCGCGATCGAGACCAGCCGCGGACTGCTGGTTGCCGCCTTGTGGCAGGGCAAACGGAAGGTCTTCGCGGTCAACCCGATGGCCGCTGCCCGATACCGTGACCGGCACGGCGTCTCGCGCAAGAAGTCAGATCCCGGCGACGCCCTGGTCCTGGCGGACATCCTGCGGACCGAAATGCCCGTGCACCGCCCGCTGCCGGATGACACCGATCTGGCCCGGGCCATCGCTGTCCTGGCGCGTGCTCAGCAGGACGCCACCTGGAACCGGCAGCAGATCGCCAACCAGCTCCGCTCTCTGCTGCGCGAGTACTACCCCGCTGTCCTGGATGCCTTCGCCGGATGGCAGAACGGCCTGTGCCGCCCCGAACCCGCGAACTACTCAAAGTGGCGCCGACGCCGGCCCAGGCCGCGCGGCTCACCCGCGCACAGCTCCGCTCCGCCCTCAAGCGTGCCGGTCGCAGCCGCGGCATCAAAGCAGAGGCCGAGCGGCTCCGCGACATCTTCCGAGGCGACTACGCAAGCCAGCCACGGCTCGTCGAGGAAGCGCTGGGCAAGCAGGCCCTCGCCCTCCTACGTCAGTTGGAAGCCGCCTGCCTCGCGGCCGACGAACTCACCGAGGCGGTCGAGGCGTCTTTTCTCCAACACGGGGACGCGGAGGTGATCTTGAGCTTCCCCGGTGTCGATCCGCGCCGCCCGGCCCGACGGCGCCCCGATCTACGTGATCATGGACAACCTGTCCGCCCACAAGGGCACCGGCATACGCCGCTGGGCGAAGAAGAACAAGGTCGAGCTGTGCTTCACCCCAATCTACGCCTCGTGGGCGAACCCGATCGAGGCGCACTTCGGACCGCTGAGGCAGTTCACGATCGCCAGCTCCCACCACCCCAACCCCACCGTGCAAACCAGGGCCCTGCACGCCTACCTGCGCCGGCGCAACGCCAACGCCCGCCACCGCGATGTCCTGGCCGCCGAACGCAAGGAACGCGCCCGCATCCGCAGCGAGAAAGGCATCTACTGGGGAGAACGCCCCCTGACAGCCGCTGCCTGAACAAGCTGGCGAAGCTATACGGTCTCAACGCTGGGAATCCTCCTCAGGCGCCGTGATTCCAAGGTCGATACGCATGACGCGACGCATCGCCCACAGAGCGTCCCAAAGCCTTCTCATGTCCTCTTGGGCTGCATCCACGCCCTCGCCCTCCTCAGCGATGCCTGTGTCGAGCCGCTTCAGTAAGCCGTGCAGATCGCCAAACCCGCGGTTTACCGTGCTGGCCGCTGTCATCACGGCATCGGATTTGGCGCGGCAGACGCCACTCCAGCGGCCATGAGACCGACATCGTGTGACGGGACGCGGTAGTTGGAACCATGGGGGTGTGGTGGCCTTGCGATGCGGATCCCCGGGTCACGATTGTTGGAACCAAATGGTCACGCTGCTTGCAAGCTGCGGTGAATTGCCATCCATGTTGGAACCAGTAGCGGTGCGGAGCGTTGCCCCAAGCACCGGAGCGTCGGCCGGAGCGGCCGAAGCAGTCGATGAACCTGTTCGAGACGCGCGGGCGAAGCGGCCTCACCCTGGTGGCTGCGCGGGTGATGACCGCCGTGCACTTCACCAGGGCACTACGCCGGCGTCCTCGAAGAACTGGCCCGTCGGGCCGTCGTCGGGCAGGGTCGCGAGTTTGATGGCGATGGCCGCGCCCTGTTCGGGGGTGCGCACGCCCCGGAAGCCGTTGAGGTCGGTCGCGACGTAACCGGGGCAGCCGGCGTTGATCAGGATGTTCGTGCCGCTCAGCTCCCGGGCGTACTGGAGGGTGACGGCATTCAGGAACGTCTTCGACGGCGAGTACGCCACGGCCACTGGACCTGTGGTCAGCTCACCAGCGGTCCCTGACTGCCGGGTGAGGGAGCCGACACTGCTGGACATGTTCACGATCCGCGGTGAGGCAGAGCGGCGCAGCAGCGGCATCATCGCGTTGGTGACGCGGATGACGCCGATGACGTTGGTCTCCACGACCGTGCGGATGGTGGCGGGGTCGACGCGGGTGGGCTCCTGGGGCGTGCCGCCTGTGATGGCGGCGTTGTTGACGAGCACGTCGAGGCGCCCGGCCTGTTCCTCGATCAGCCGTGCGGCGGCTGTCGCGCTCTCGTCGTCGGTCACGTCCAGCGGTACGCCGAACGCGTCGACGCCAGCGGCGCGCAGTCTCTCCACCGCGGCCTTGCGACGCTGATCGTCGCGGGCGCCGACGCCGACGCCCCAGCCGAGGGCGCCCAGGCCTGCGGCGATCTCGTAGCCGATTCCCTTGTTTGCGCCGGTGACCAGCGCGATCGTTCGTTCGCTCATGGGGACCATGCTGCTCTCGGACCCCGGCGGGGGTCCAAGACCGATTGGGTGGGCAACGATACCTTCCAGGTATTGATCCGGAGTACCGTGGCCGGATGGAGACCAGGGAACTGCGCTACTTCGTGGCTGTCGCCGAAGAGTTGCACTTCGGGCGCGCCGCGCAGCGGCTCGGGATCGCACAGCCGCCTCTGTCACGAGCGATCCAGCAGCTCGAACGCCGACTCGGGGCAGCGCTGCTGGATCGGACCAGCCGCACCGTCGCGTTGACCGAAGCCGGCTCGGTGCTGCTGGCCGAGGGCCGGGCGGCCCTCGACGCGGTCGAAGCGGCCGAGCGCCGGACCCGCCGCGCCGCCCTTCCCTCGACCGGCCGTCCCGGCCTGGTCCTGGTCACGAAGGCCACCGCGTCCCGCGAACTGCTGGCGCAACTGCTGGACGCGTACGCCGCCGAACCCGGCGCGGTCCCCGTCGACGTCATCCTGTGCGGCCCGGCCGAGCAGGAACGATTTCTGCGCGAGGGCCGGGCCGACGTGGCGCTACTGCACCGGCCGTTCGACTCGACGGCCGGGTTCCACACCGAAGAACTCAGCACGGAGGGCCAGGTTGTGGTCCTGCCGGCCGGGCATCCGCTCACCGTCCGGACCCATGTGCACATGGCCGACATCACCGGGCTGCCCGGCCTGCCCCTGCCACGCTGGCCCGACCCCGACGGCACCTACCCGCCCGGCCCCGGCCCGCAGGTCCGCGACCACGCGCAGTTGTTGCAGCTCGTCGCGCTCGGCCGTGCTTGCGCGGTCTCACCGGAGTCGTGCCGAGCTCAACTGCACGGTGACCTCGCCGCCGTGCCCGTGCTGGACGCGCCGAAAGTCACCACCGTGATCGCCTGGCCGCCGCACAGTCGGTCCAGAGCCGTCGCCGACTTTGTCCGGACTGCGACCCGTCTCCGGTAGTTCCAATACGCCTGGCCAGGTTCCACCTATCGTGTCCCGGCTCATCTGTCATTTCTCTATGCCCGTCGCTCAGTCGCCAGATGGAGTGCTCACTCGCTAGCTGAAGCGCTCCTTACCTTGTGGGCGGGTTGATTCCGGTCCTTCGTACGATCGGCAGACCCAGGGGCCTGGGTGTGGCTGAAAGCGCTCATGCCGTACGTGTGGCTTTGACTGATAGGCCGCCCAGTGCCCCGCGACGACACGGCCACTCATTGGGATGAGCGAACAGAAATCGCTTCGTAAGGACACGTCGGCGTGGTCGTCTGCAGGGACCAATCAACCGATCGGCGAGGGAGGCTCGGGTGCCCGAGCTCTGGGCGGGGACGGATGCCGGCAAGGCCGCGCACCACTGCACGGTGATCGACACGGACGGAACGAAGGTGCTCTCGCGCCGAGTACCGAACAACGAGGCTGAGCTGCTGGAGCTGATAGGCGACGTCCGTGCACTGGCCGAGGACGACCCGGTGACCTGGGCAGTCGATCTGAACGCGGGCGGAGCCGCCCTGCTGATCGCTTTGCTCACCAGTCACGGTCAACGGCTTCTCTACATCCCTGGCCGCACCGTTCACCATGCCTCCCACAGCTACCGCGGGGACGGCAAGACCGATGCCAAGGACGCTTACGTCATCGCCGACCAGGCACGGATGCGCCGGGACCTGCAGCCCCTGCAGGACTGGGACGAGATCGCGGTGGACCTGAAGATCCTCACCGCTCGCCGCTATGACCTGGCGGCCGACCGCAAGCGGGCCATCAACCGCCTGCGGGCTCAGCTGCTGGAGTACTTCCCCGCTCTGGAGCGGGCGTTCGACTACGCCGCGTCCAAAGGCGCCCTCACGCTGCTGACCGGCTACCAGACGCCAGCAGCCCTGCGCCGGATCGGTGCGAGCCGGCTGACGAGTTGGTTGAAGAACCGCAGGGTTCGCGGCGCCCAGGCCCTGGCGGACGCTGCAGCGGCCGCGGCGCAGGCCCAGCACACCGCCGTCGCCGGGGAGGCCACGGCCGCAGCTGTGGTCTGCACCCTGGCCAAGGCCGTGCTGGCGCTGGACGAGGAGATCGCCGACATCGATCTGCAGATCGCGGCCCGCTTCCGTGAGCATCGCGACGCGGAAGTGATCGTCAGCATGCCCGGAATGGGTCCGTTGCTGGGGGCAGAGTTCATTGCCTGCACCGGAGGGGACATGGACGCCTTCGGCAGCACGGGACGGCTTGCCGGAGTCGCCGGTCTCGCGCCGGTCCCACGGGACTCAGGCCGGATCAGCGGAAACATGCGCCGACCACATCGCTACCATCGCCGGCTCCTGCGCGTCTTCTACCTCTCGGCCCAGATCGCCGCGCGCTTCTGCCCTACGTCGAAGACGTTCTACGACCGCAAGAGGAACGAGGGCAAGAGCCACAAGCAGGCGATCCTCGCACTCGCTCACCGTCGGCTCGACGTCCTATGGGCTCTCATCCGGGATCAACGGCACTGGGCCCCCGAGCCGCCCCAGCCAGCTTGACAAGGACGATTGGGAATCAGTCACAAGGGGACGGGGCGTTTGTACGGCAGCGGGTGGCTACAGCTCGATCTCGATCTGCTCGATGTCAGAGAACTCCACGCCCAGGCCGTGTGCGCGTGTGTGGTTGGCACGGAAGTACATCTGCGCGAGGCCCTCGGCCGCGATCTGCTGGAGCTGGCGTTCGGTGGCGCCCTGTTCCCGGGCGGTGAACAGGCGGTCCGCGAACTCGGGCGGGAGGGCCTGGGTGATGTCGCGGATCCGGGCGTCGTCGGTCGTGCCCTGCGCGGCGGTGAACCCGAAGCGGGCGCGGGTGGAGACGACCGGGCCGGTGGTGGTCGCGGCCTTCTTCTTCGCCTTGGCCCTGACCTGCGGCTGCCACCGCTTCTTGACCTCGCGGTCTATGCGCTCGCGCAGCTCGCGGCGGGGGCGCTTGAGCGTGCCGACCACGTACCGCTCCACGGTGCCCTGGGACACCCCCAGCAGCTGGGCGACCGCCTTGGTGGTCTTGAGCTGCTTGACCAGTACTTCAACTGTGCCTGGGCGCTCTTGGGGGCGGGGCGGGTGAACGCCCCTTTCGGCGCACGGTCCAGGCTGTCCCCGATCGAGTCCAACATGGCCTGCTACTCCCCTTCTCCGGTGGTCGGGTCGTTCTTGATGAGGTTGGCGATGTTGAACACACCGCCGTGCTCCTCGAACTGCTCCTCGGCCCAAAGGACGGTCTGGGTGCCCTGGTGCTTGGCCATGCCAGGCAAGACGCCGAGCCGGAACGCGCCGGGCACGGGCTTGCCCTCCGCGGTGTGGGGCAGGACGTCCAGCGGGGACGGGCCGGGTGAGGGGTAGACGATGGCGTCGGTGCCGATCGCGACTGGGTACAGGTCGGCCGTCGCGGCGGTCTTCATAAGCTTGCGGTGCAGGCCGATCCGCTGGTTGGCCAGGACGGCGGCCCGGATGTCGGGGCGCTACGTCTCCCTGGCGAGCGCCGGCCACGGCTCGTAGTAGGGCACCTGTCCCCGGTTGCGCTGGCGGAGTTTGCCGATCCCGCCCTTCGCGGTCGCCTTGATCGCGTTCACCAGCAGCGCCATCGCCGGGTCGACCTGCTTGGAGCGGGCTATCGCGTCCAGGAACTCCTGGCCGCCCAGGTCGGTGGTGACGTCGAGGTCGGCCATCGTCGCCACGTACGCGTCGCGCAGCCGCTTGTACCAGGGGTCGAGGTGGCGGCCGGTCTGGGTGCGGACGTATGCCTCGATCGGCGCGACCTCGAAGCCGAGCTCGACCGCGTAGGCGACGGTCGGGGTGGCATACCAGGCCGGGCCGGTGGGCTCCTCGCCCTTTGGCGTGAACGGGCTGGGGAGCCGGTCACCGTCGACCGTCCGGCCGTTGATCTCCACGAGCGCGAGGTCGACGTGGCTGAGGTCGACCTGCCACCGGGCAGCGACGGATCGAACTTCGGGTTGCCGGTGAGGTGGATGGGGCCGTTCAGCCCGACGGTGAGCCCGTTGGCGGCCGCGGCGAACGACATGTTGATGCCGATCGCGACCAGGAACTGGTTCACGCACTCCTCATCGGTCAGCGGCCGGCACCGGTCGTAGGGCTCCTCCATCAGCATCTCGGCCGGAGTGCGCAGGTGTTGCCGGGCGAACTTCCCTTTCAGAATGGGGTGTTCGTCGGGACCTCGCACTCCACCACGTCGTACACGGCGGTGAGCGCGTCCGTGTTGAAAGCCTGCTTGAACTCGCCGGTGCCTCGTCCCTCTCCGAAGGGGTCGCCGGGCGCAACGCAGTCATCAGTTCCAGGCCGGTGACTGCCGCGGTGCCGCGCGGCGTCATCACCCGCTCCGCACAGGCGCCCAGGTACCGGGCCAGGTCCGCCGGGTGCATCATGGGCAGCTGCGGGTCGTCCTTCTTGTCCCACTCCCGTGCGTCCAGGGCGTTCCAGGCCGGG
This sequence comes from Streptomyces sp. NPDC001153, assembly GCF_053598315.1. NCBI lineage: Bacteria > Bacillati > Actinomycetota > Actinomycetes > Kitasatosporales > Streptomycetaceae > Streptomyces > Streptomyces sp. NPDC001153. Next base: position 75,659 of record NZ_JBSFJZ010000043.1, on the reverse strand, counting down.
ATGCACAGCTGGACGCAGTTGCGCTTGGAGCGCTCGGCCGGGCGGTAGATCCGCGCCCACGGCCCGAAACCGCGCTGGGTCAGCTTCCAGTCGGCCTTCGCGAGCTGCTTGACCACCTTGTGGCCGTCCGCGAGCCGTCCGGCGCGCCGCTCCTCCTCCGACAGGGCGACGGGCGGGCCGTAGCGCTCCAGCGCAGCCGAGGTGAGGACCAGGACCGGGTCGGCGTCGCGGCCGTTGCGGTGCAGACGGGCCTGCCCGAGCTTGGCCTCGGCCAGCGTCCACTCGATCAGCGACGGCAGCGACTTGGCGGGCACGTCCAGTACGAGGCCGCCGACCCAGTACGCCAGGACCTGGCCGTCCTCTTCGACGCCGACAACGGCCAGCGGGCCGTTCTCGAAGCCCGGATCGGCGGCCGCCACCGGGGCAGCCGGCTTCTTCGACACCTTCGTCGCCCCCGGGCGCCGCGACGCCGACGGCCTGGTGCCGACGGCTGGGCGGTGCGGGCCAGTCGTACTCGCCGGCACCTTTTACTGCTGGGACTGCAGCTGCATGTGCGGGGGCGCCTGTTCCGCCGCGGGCTCCGGTGCGGCGGGGCCCGTGAACGCCTCCGGTACCTCAGGCTCCGCGGCGGGGCCTGGGAAGCGTTCGGCCAGCTTCTCCCGGAGCCTGGCGTAGGCGGCACGCTTGCGGCGGCCGCGGTTCGGTCTTGCCCAGCTCCCAGTTGACGACGGTCTCACGGCGCGTCTCCAAAGCGGTGGCGATCTGGGTCTGGGTCAACCCGGCAGCCTCCCGCAGGCGCCTGCGTTCGGCAGGCGAGGGCAGATCGTCCTGGGAGACCTGTTCCAGGAGCGCATACGACCAGCTCCTGCGGCGCCGCCGACCCGACCATCCCACCCCGTGAAAGAGGAGAACATCGTGACCCTTCCCCGCCAGCGAGGACTCACCGAGCAGGCCACCCCCACCGCCGTCGATCAGGCATGCCGCATGCTCCGGCTGCCCACCATCCGCTCCCAGTTCCCCGACCTCGCCGAGACCGCGAGCCGTTCCTGCCGAGCCCCGATACCGATGCCGGTCGTCTCCTGGTTGCCGTTCACAGCCAGCCGCGTTGGGCGGCCTTGAGACCTGCCTCGAAGCGGCTGCTGGCGTCGAGGCGTTCCATGAGGGTGGCCATTTGGCGGCGGACGGTGCGCAGTCCGATGCCGAGTCGTTTGGCGGCGGCCTCGTCGGTCATGCCGCGGGCCAGGAGGGTGAGTAGTTCGCGTTCTGCGGGTGTGAGGCCGGTCCCGGTGTCGCGGGTGGTTGCTGCGCCGAGGGGGACGGCGGTCGCCCAGGCCTGTTCGTAGACGGCGATGAGCGAGGCGACGATCCCCGGCTCGCGGGTGCACAGCGCGCCGGCCCTGGTGTCGGCGGGGTCGATGGGGACGATCGCGGTTTCACGGTCGAAGATCAGCATGCGGGGTGGCAGCAGCGGTGCGGTGCGGACCTCTCCGCCGTTCTTGGTCAGCCAGTGCGCGTAGTCGTATGTAGCCTGGTCGTTGCGGACGCTGTCCTGGTAGAGCGTGAGGATCGCGATGCCACGGCCGAGCGCATCGGCGTCCAGTGGGCGTGAGGCGTCCAGGCTGGCCTGGGACTGGGCGCCGCCCGGCATCACCGACAGGCACTCGCGCTGCAGTTCCTTGGCGAGGATCTCCAGTTTGCCCTCGATGGCGTCCATCCCCACCAGACGTTCCGCGCCGTTCACTGGCGTGTTGGGGGCGAGCGCGCCGAATGCCGCGACGGCTTCGGCGGCTGCGGCCTTGCTCGCGGCCAGTTCCTGGGCCCGGCGCGCCAGGTCCGCTTCCTGTCGGCGGACCATCAGATCGAGCGCTACGTGCGGGCTGACGACACGCAAGCCCCCTGGGATGTCCCGCGATGGGCGCACGAACGCGCAGTCGGCCAGGTCGTCCAGGGCTGCGCGGACTTCCCGTTCCGTCAGGCCTGTGACGGCCTGGAGGTCGGACAAGTTCGACTGCGGATGCCGCAGCAAAGCCGCGTACACCGTCTCGACCACCGGTTCCAGCCCCAGAACACCGAGCACCATGATTGCCGCACCCCCCGTGCGTCGTGACGCCTGCAGACCACCGTGCAGCCGATGATCCTCTCAGTACCCGGCCAGCCGCGCAACGCCCGGCGGGTGAACGGCATCGGATGCTCGGGGCAGGCACCAAGGTGCCGGGCAGCTTGGTGCCCAGCTGACCCCGTTCCCCCGGGCCCGACCCGCACGGCATTGTTTTCTCAACGCGCCGGACAGACAGATGATCCGGCGCCGGACCATCAAATCCAAGAATTCCATTCAGAAATGGATCCGGGGGCTGTCATGTCGAAAATCGTTCGCGCCGCAGTGATTGCCGTGCTCGTCGCCACTCCCGCGTTCGGGGCAGCCGCCACCGCCTCGACAAGAGCCCTCGGCGCCGGCATCGGATGGGACCAGGCCCCCACGTCGGCAGCGGCAGCAGGCGCCCCTGTCACCTCCGCGGTGACACCGTCGCAGGCGGACGGCATCGGCTGGGACTAGGAGAGCCATGCACCTCGTCCACCTCGTCCTCACCCGCCCCGACCTGCCCCGGCCCAACTCGGCCGACGCCGAGCGCGTCCTGGACACCCTGTGGGCCCACCTGGATCCCCGCTCCGGCATCGAACACATCCGGACCCGGCCCCGGGCCAGCGGAGTAGATCTCGGCCTCTTCTTCAGCGGCGACGGAAACGGAACCGGCGGCGCCCCGCAGACCGCGGCCGCGATCGCCCACCTCCTTGCCTCCCTCCCCGGCTGGACCGCGACACCTCCGGAGTGAACGCGCACGCCCAGCAAATCCCGCCGAAATCTTTCGCTGGGCATCGTGTCAGAACTCCCTGGACACGAATTCCTAACTCTGGACAACCCGGTGTCCATTGTCTCGCTCCTCTTGCCGCACCGCCGACGACGGCAACGCCACACCTCACCTTCACCACGACTCGGGGGAACACCCATGTCCAAGCCCAGCCCCGCTCGCGCCCTTTCCCGCCTTGCCCTCGTGACCGCGACCGCGGTCGTCGCCGGCCTGTGCACGGTGGCGCCCGCCTCCGCGGACACCGGCACGTACGACAACAGCGGGACCGAGACACCGACCTCCACGGGCACGCTCGGCACCGGGGTCGGGCAGAAGCTGACCGGCGCCCAGATGGTCCAGCGCGCCAGAGACTGGGTCAGTCACCAGGTCAGCTACAACCAGTCCCAGTCGTTCTCGGACAGTGAGGTCGGCGGCCCCTACCGCACCGACTGCGGCGGCCTGGTCGACATGGCGTGGCAGCTCACCAGCAGCCCGGTCGTGACCACGCCCTCGCCCGGCATCGACTCCTCCACCTACAGCACCAAGCTCACCAGCTGGTCCCAGCTCCAGCCCGGCGACGCCCTCGCCGTGCCCGGCGAGCACATCAACCTCTTCGCCGGCTGGACCAACCAGGCCAACGGCGACTTCACCTACATCGCTGAGGACAACCCCAGCGTCCCCACCGGCGAGTACCGCGCCAACATCCACGACACCACTATCGACGGCTACGCCCCCTCCTCGTTCGAACTGCTGCGCTCCAACAACCTCGCCCCGGCCATCCCCGCGAACTTCAACGTCACCATCGATGCCAACGGCGCAGCCCTCGCGTCCGGCCAGACCGTCACCGGCACGGTGAACCTCACCGCCATCGCCAGCTCCCAGGGCGTCATCAACTCCCTGAGCTACACCATCACCGGACCGAGCGGCACCCAGACGATCAACGGCGGTACCGGCGCCAGCAACTACGCGCAGGCCTGGAACACCACCGGCCTGCCCAACGGCACCTACACCATCTCGGTGAACGCGAACGAGATCGACGGACAGAACCACACCTACGGGCCGGTCACCGTCACGACCGACAACGGCAACACCTCGGACAGCACCTGGTCGGTGTACAACCCTGACACCAAGACGATGACCCTGTTCGGCCTCGGATCCGGCGGCCACCTCGGCCTCACCAAGACCACAAACGGCGGAGCAAGCTGGAGCAACTGGACCGAGGCCAACGCATACTGGACGCTGCAGGGCACACCCGACGCGGTGTACGACCCCGACACCAAGACCACGATGCTCTTCGCCCGCGGGTCGGCCAACGGCGCCATGGGCATCAGCACCAGCAGCAACAACGGTGCCAGCTGGTCGAACTGGACCCAGGTGAACGCCTACTGGAGCAACTTCAAGGGCGACGCCTCGGCCGTGTACAACCCCGACACCAAGAAGGTCACCGTGTTCGCACGTGGCGGGGACGGCAAGATCGGTTACACCCAGAGCAGCAACGACGGAGCCACCTGGTCGAACTGGGCCGAAGTCAACGCGTACTGGAACAACTTCGCCGGCGACCCCCACGTGATCTACAACCCCACCACCAAGCGGATGACGGTGTTCGCACGTGGCGGGGACGGCAGAATCGGTTACACCCAGAGCAGCAATGATGGAGCCAGCTGGTCGAATTGGGCCGAGGTCAACGCGGACTGGAACAACTTCGCCGGCGACCCCCACGTGGTTCTCAACCCGGACACCCACCAGATGACGGTCTTCGCCCGCGGCGGGGACGGCAAGATCGGCTACACCCAGAGCAGCAACGACGGAGCCAGCTGGTCGAACTGGGCCGAAGTCAACGCGTACTGGAACAACTTCGCCGGCGACCCCCACCCCGTGTACAACGCCCGCACGAAGACGATCTCGCTGCTCGCGCGCGGCGGGGACGGCAAGATCGGCTACACCCAGAGCAGCAACGACGGAGCCAACTGGTCGAACTGGGCCGAAGTCAACGCGTACTGGAACAACTTCGCCGGCGACCCCACTGCGACCTACGACCCGGACACCACCCAGAACACGGTCTTCGCGCTCGGTAGCGGCGGCCACATGGGCTACACCCAGAGCAGCGGAGGCGGCTGGACGAACTGGGCCGAGGTCAACGCATACTGGACGCTGATCGGGTCCTGATCCATCAACTCCGGCGCCGCCGCACACATGATCGCGGGCCGCCCCCCTCCCCCCTGTCCTGCGGCTCCCCCAACCGGGAGCCGCAGGACACGCGTTTCTACAGGTCGTTTCGGTGGCGAGGCCGGGAACTCTCCCGAAGCTGACGCCCCCGCGCCCTCCGGGCGGCCCCCGCGCAGAGCTCGCGCTCTGCGCGACGGCCTCGACCTCAACGCCCTCGCGGCCCGCCACGCGCGGCTACGACGCGGACGCCTACCTGGCCGCCGTGGCCACCAGCCACCCCGCCCTCGGACACCGTCGCCCGCACGTCCTCCGCACGTCCTCCGCACGTCCTCCACCTGCCCCGCCTGCTGTGGCACCCGCACCGCAACCGGAACTGGCGGCGGCGTCCTCGCCGCCCGGCGCGCCCGCTCTGCGGCCTGCTCGGGCGACCGCCTGCCACTCCCGGACGACTCGCCCGTGCTCCTGTACCTCACGTGCCTGAACAGACAGGAGATATCCGTGGGGCACGATCACCGGAGGGCCACCCCGCACGACTCCGGACACGTCAGCGGGAACCTGCATCGCCCCACCCGCTACCATCGCGGACTTCCACGCGACTTCTGCATGTCGGCCATGAGCAGCCTCCACTGCTGCTCGCAGTCTCGGCGCTTTTACCAGCGCAAACATGGTGCTGTGAGGTTCGTTCGCTGAGCCCGGAAAACCGTTGGACCCGCTGACGGGGGCGCGTCATAGGGTTCGGGGCGCGGAGAGGCGGTCGGCGGAGAGGGAAGGGTGGATGGCGGGACTGTACGAGATCTGGCAGCGGGCGGAGGTGTCGCGCAGGCTCGACGTGTTGTCGGGCTTCATCGCGATGTGTGTGGCGGGGGACCACGACGCGCGATGCCGTCTCGACCAGCTGGTTGCCGGCGCGGACACGGCCCTCTCCGCCTCGCCCCCGGATGTGGTGGTCGCCTCGGAGTACCTGGACGAACTCGTCTGGTGGGCTGACACGGAGTGGGCCGATCACCCCTGTCGTCCCGTGGAAGCCCGGCCTGACGAGGCCGATCGGCAGACGCGTGACTACGCCAAGGATCTCCGGCACGCCGCACTCCCGGTCCGCGTCCGGGACGAGATGGGTCGCATCGAACTCAGTCTCGAGGTGCGGTTCCTGGCCTTGTGCCGCCAACCGGGATTGGACTGTCGGATCCGCCAGGACGTCTTCTACGTCGCCGGGCGTGCCGCGATGGCCCTCGACCTCGGGCAGTTGGAAGCGGCAGAGCGGGAGATCCGGCGCATGGAACAGGTGGGTTCCGTGGAGCCGCGGGAGCGCCGCTGCGGCTGATTCGCGGCTTTCCGAAGTCCATTGGCGTGGAACGATCTCTTCACGTGGATCAAGCCGCGTTCACAACCCCTTTTCGGAGGCGGGGAAGTTCCTCTCTGCTACGGGAGGAGTGCCAGGGCCTCCTTCAGGTTGTGCTCGGCGATCTCGTGCATCAAGGCCCGGTCGGGGTAGTCGCCGTCAAGCAGGCGCAACGGGCCGGCGACCAGGGACAGGCGCATCGCGAGCACGTAGAGGTCCAGCCGCTGTGGGTCGAGGCCGGGCCGGGACAGGACGGGGTAGCGCTTTCCGAAGCGGAGCTGGAGGAAGACGTGCTCCCACTCGATGTCGAAGTGCATGAGGCCCTCGATGTCGATCAGCACCGCGTGACCGTCGGCGTCGACCAGGACGTGGTCGGGGCCCAGTTCTCCGTGGATCAACCCGTATGCGGTACGGGGGGTCACCAGTGCGGCCAAGCCGTGGAGACGCTCGCGCAAGTGACCGTCTGCCGCGGCGATCCTGCGATCTCTGCCCGAGGTCTCTTCGATATCGCGCAAGGCCCGGTCGAGAACCAGTTGCTCACAGGAGGCTCCGCTTGCAGTGCCGCCCTGCTCAAGCAGATCCACCCGGCCGTACGTCGGGGCGAGGTGGCGGTGCATGACGTCCACCATCGCGGCCAGGTCGTTCAGGGCCGCAGTCGCGCGGGCGGGATCGCTCTCAAAGAGCGCTTCGAGAGTGCCGCAGGAGATGTCCTCGACCACGGCCACGTCCGCCGGGTAGAGGTGCTGGCTGTCGTCCGCCAGGAGGATCCGAGGAGCCCTTACCCCGAGGCCTGCCAGACTCCGCTGGGCGGTGAGGAACGGGACCAGACCTGAGGCGGGTGCGAACGGGTCACTGGTATCGATTCCGTTTTGGCCCGGCCAGAAGTTCTCCTCTTCGGCCCAGCTGTAGACGATCACACTCGTCATCGGGGTTCCGTCAACTCGAACCCGGTACACCCCCTTCTTGCTGCCCCCGCGCAACCGGTCCACCGCGACCACACGGCAGCCCGATCCCAGCACGTCACGCACCAGTCCCGACAAGTCCTCGATCTCCGCGAGCTCTCGCATCGGCAGAACGTATCGAACAGGACGGGCGCACAGCGGTGAAATACCCCTCCATCAGCATCCGACTGCCGACCAGCGGCACGCGCCCGGCCCCACCGCAACCGCGGCCGAGCCCGGCGTCTTCCACCGACACGGAGCAACGGGCCCTTGCACGAGCCCGTATCGCCGCCGTACGCCAGCTGCTGCAGGAACACCTCGGCCTCACCGCCGAAGAGTACGGCGGCCAATCGTCTGCTGCTGGACCTCAGCCCTCAGTTCGCCGTCGCCGACATATTGCACCCCTGATGGTCATTCCGCTGGCTGTAGGCACGGCCATCCGGAACACCGCGGTGAGTCGACGCGACGTGCAGGGATAGCGGGAGTCCGAGGCGAACATTGCCTAATTCCCTGTTACTGAGGACGACGGTTTGATGTCGTCTCGTGACGGGCGCGCCAGCCGGAGAGGGACCTGTTGTCTCAGGGCCGCACCAGTATTCGTGTGACCCCGGCGACCAGCGTCGTGGCTAGTGTCCAGCCACTGATGATTAGCGCATAGGCCAGCGCCTGGCTGGACCCGCTCGGATTCCACGCGCCCGATTGACCGAGGCTCACTACCGGCACCAACAGGTCGAGCGTGTAGGCGACCGGGTTGAAATGCGGTCCGCCCGTGCCCAGCGGTGCGGGGTGGTGGGAGGCGAAGTAGACCGATCCGGCGGCGAGCAGGCCCAACAACCACAGCCCGGCCAGCCACGGCCGATACCCGTAGCCGACCGTTGCGTCCTGGAGAAGGCCCCATGCTTTCGCTGGCAGGCCCGCCGCCTCACGTCGCCGCCGCTGCTGGGCAAGCAGCACCCGCCGCGACTCGCCGTCACGCCCCACCGCGCGGTAGCGCGCGGCCAGCTGCTCGTAAGGCTGAGGCTGATACGCGTCACGAGCCAGCCACGGCAGTCGCATCCCGGCCGTCGGCAACGGCATCAGTTCGTCATAGACGAAGCCGTCCAGGCGCAGCTTGTCGGGCCAGGACGCGGCGTCGTCCTCGAACGTTGTAGTCCGTGCCCGCCGCAAGTCCAGGCTGTGCGCGGTGAATCCCTCATTGCAGAACATCGCCCCTTCGACGCGCGCGCCGGAGGCGTTGAGCGTGCCCAGTCGCGCACCGCTCAGTGTCAGCGGCCCGACGACACGGGCCGAGTTGAGCCGGACCGCGCCCGAAGTCGTGACGCCCGACAGGTTGACACCGCCCTCGACCGAGATGTGGTCTGCGCGCAGCGCCGTTTGGCCGTGGTCGTCCACCAGGTCGGCGTCGGGCAGTATGAGCCCGCCCTTGATCGTGGCGTCGCTGAGGTCGACGCCGCCGGTGACGGTGAACCGGTTCTTCGCTCGGGTGTTGCCACGGCGGGCGAACATGCCGGTGTCCACACGCAGCCCCTGCGCCAGCAGGGCGGGCGTGGGTGGGCGGTTGGGCTCCTCATGGGTGATCCGCGCGCCGTCCAGATGCAGGTAGCCGCCGATGCGCGCGCCGGGGAGCCGGAACTGTCCGTCGATGACGACGTCGTGGCAGTACATCGCGGTGTCGACGACGAGCAGGTCGCCGTTGACGGCGGTGCGCGGCGGCGTCCAGTCGGCGTCAGGGTCCGGTGGTTCGGGCGGGGGCGCGGTGATCGTGGTCCCGCTGATTTCGATCTCGAAGACGCGCGCCGCGTAGAGGCTGAGCCGGTCGAGGCGGCAGCCCTCCATCTGGAACTCGCCGCGGATCTCGGCGCGGTTGGCTTCCAGCACGGTGAGGTAGCAGCCGCGCAGGCGCACGCTGCGAGTCTCGGCTTCGGCGAGGTCCAGGCCGTCGTCGAAGCAGCAGTGCTCGAAGCCGAGTGCGTAGGGGACTTGCGTGTGGGCGAGCGTGAGTCGCCCGACGACACGAGCGCCGGCCAGTTTGACCCCCGCGCCGCGGTTCGCATCGGGCCCGCTGCCGGTCAGCAGCGCCGCGATCACCTCGGCGCGAATGTCGCGGGTGCGCGGCCACGACGTCGCTTGGCCGGGGCCGTCGTCGGGTCCGGAGCGCAGGTCGACCAGGGCGCCGGTGGGGAAAGCGTGCCAGAGCCGCTCCTCGGTGGCCGTCAGGGTGCTGATCTGGAAGCCGCTCACGGCATTCGAGCATCGCTGGACAGGGTCAGCAGCGCAAGGGGATTGCCTGCGCGGCGGACGATCGCGGCGGGCGAGTTTCCGACGACGGCGTTTCGCGACGTCATGGCGGTAGCGGGTCGAAGGTCAGGCCGGTCTCCGCAACGAAGCCGTCGAGGACGACGGGCCGGTACTGAAGGCGCTTGAGTCGGTTGCGGATCAGCGTCTCCAGCGCATCGACGGTGAGCGCGGCCAGGTTGGCCAGGCTGCGTTTGACGTGGGACCACACGCCCCCGACCGGGTTCAGGTCCGGGGCGTAGGCCGGGAGCAGCACGACGGTCAGCCAGGCTCGTTCAGCGATCATCTGTTTCATGATTGCCGACACGTGAGTGTTCAGCCGGTCCCAGACCAGGATGATCGGGGCTCTCAACTGCTGGTGGGCGGCGTCGATCAGCCCGATGTAGTCGCGTTCGGACAAGGAGCGTCGCTCGTTCTTGCGGCCGCGGTGGATGCGCAGCCGGTAGAACAATCTCGTGCGCGCCCCGGGACGGACCGCGATCACTCCGACGATCGACACCCGCCCGGAGCTGCGCCCGGCCACCTTCACGATCGGGGTCTGGCCCCGACGTCCCCAGGTTCGGCCGCGCGGCGGCGTCAGATGCTGGCCTGCCTCGTCCTCGAAGCAGACGAAGGCGCCGAGCGCGGCCTGTGTCCTTTTACCGCAGGCCACGTTGTTTCCTTCCAGGTGGCGATCGCGAGCTCGTCGCGCTGGGCGGCCCGTCGCGCCGGCATCTGCGGGGTGAAGCCGAGCCGACGGATCAACCGGGCTGCCGCGTCGGCGCTGTAGGAGACATGGAGTTTGCGGCCGATCAGCTTGGCGACCCGAGCCCCGGTCCACACCTGGTCCTCATCCCAGCCGAACGCCGCCGGGCTCTCGTTCAGCCTCGCGGCCAGCTTGACCTGCGACTTCGTACTGAGCTTGCACCGCTGCCCCAGCGGGCCCCGGCTTGCCAGCGCCGCCGTCCCGCCGCGCTCGAAGTCAGCCCTCCACCAATATATCGACCGCACCGTCACCCGCAGCCGCTTGGCGATCTCCGAAGGCGTGACGTCCTCGACGAACATCGCGGCAGCCTGCATCCGCAACGCCTCGCGGCGCGCCCGCCCCGCGGCGTCCAGCCCGCCGCCTTGCGCATATCTCACTTCAACTACATAGCGCCGTCAGGGCCGTTCGTCAGCACGGTGAACCTCGGCGAGACGACATCAAAGCGCCGTCGTCAGTAGCGGTGCGGCACTAGTAGCTGTCGTAGCTGGGCTTACCCTGCGGCCGGTAGGCGCCGACGATGGTGCCGCCCTTCGTCGTCGAGACCCTGACCGGCTCCAGCGCAGTGGGGATCGCTCCGTCGGCGAACAGCCGCTTGCCGGTGCCGATGATCACCGGATGGATGGTCAGCCGGTACTCGTCGACGAGGCCGTGCTGCATGAGGGTCTGGGCGAGGTCGCCGCTGCCGACGACGTTGATGTTGCCGCCGTCGGACACCTTCAGCTTGCGTACGGCTTCGACGATGTCGCCCTCGAGCAGCGTGGAGTTCTGCCACTCGACGGACGTCAGGGTCCGAGACGCCACGTACTTGTGCATGCTGTTCATCCGATTGGTGAACGGGTTGTCGGGATCGGCGGTCGGCCAGTACGCCGCGAAGAACTCGTACGTCTTACGGCCGAGCAGCATCGCGTCAGAGGACTCGTACCAACCGGCGATGGCCGTGCCGACCTCATCGTCGGCCACCGGTTTCTGCCAGCCGCCGTGCTCGAAGCCGCTCTGAGCGTCCTCGTCCGGGCCGCCCGGCGCCTGCATGACGCCGTCCAGCGTCAGGAACGTGCACATGATGATCTCGCGCATGGTGCGCTCCCTTCGTCGACGGGTAGACCGCACAACCACCGGAAACTCATCGGCAGAACTCCCGTGGCGCCGGACTGCAGTGACTGACTGCCGGGCGACTGCTCCCTGCTCGGCAGGGCTGCCGGTGATCGACGTGGAAGGCATCACGGCATGACGTGGTCCTTGCCCGAGCCGATTTCGACCGTGGCCGTCGAAAGCCCTGCCCTGCGCGCCGGGTGGGCGGCGGAGCCGAAGTTATGGACGGGGTTTGAGATTGGCCGTTGTCCACGACGGAAACGGGATCGGATCCCCCAACATGAGGGACCCGACCCCATACATGCCTTCAGTTCTGGCACGCGCACGCTGACGCGGTCTTGGCCTCCGACGCAGTGAGGCTGGGGCCGACGGAGGTCTCGTCTGACGCGTCGACGCCGCAGCAGGGACGACCGCCTGCCGTCACTCGGTGTGTAGGACGCGGGCGGCGATGGTATGCCGGGCCGCCGCACGCGCCGGCAGCACCGCACCCAGTGCGGCGATCGCCACCCCGGCCAGCACCATCAACGTCATCACCCCTGGGGGCCACACGTCCAGCATCCGAGCAGAGAAGGTGAGTTGGGCCGCGTACTCGGTGATCGGGATCACCACATGGTATGCCGCAACTCCGAGCGGCAGTCCCAGGATCCCGCCCACCAGCCCGAGTCCGGCCATGGACACCACCATCATCACTGTGACCTGGCGTGGCGTCATGCCGATGGACTTGAGCATCCCGAGGTCGCGCCGGCGCTCCCGTGCGTTGAGCACGACGCTGTTGAACACGCCCATCGCGGCGACCAGCGTCAGCATCAGGTCAGCGCGGAGGCGGAGCTGATGACGGTCACGGCGTCCGTGTTCAGCATGGTGTCTTTTGTCGGGTAGAGCACCGGGTCGACGGCTTGTACGGCCTTCGTGTAGGCGTTGAATTCGGCGCCTCGGGTGAGGCGCACCCACTACTGGTTGGCCTGCGCGTCCGGTGCCAAAGTGGTCACCGTCGACCAGTCCGCGCGCATCGAGTCCTCCGGGCCGGCCAGGATCTCCCCGACCAGGGGTCACGCGCTCCTGGCGGCCGTCCGCCGCGGTCAGGGTGAAGGAGTCGCCGAGCCGCAGCCCCTGCTTGCCTCTTCCTCGGCAGGAAGCACTACCGCAACGGCGACCGGAACTTCCCCAAGTCCACGGTCCACGCGAAGTTCGCCGAGTTCGCCCAGCGCATCGACCTGCGCGACGAGCAGGGCAAGCGGGTCAGGATCTCCCGGCCCACGCCTTCGGCCACACCTGTGCGACCAGCCTGCTCAACGCCGGCGTCCCCCTGCACGTCGCGATGCGCTGCATGGGCCACACGACCCGACGATGTTCCTCCACTGCGCCCAGAACCTCTCGACCGTCGCCGAGCAGGAGTTCCTGCGCTACAAGAAGGTGACAGCCGACGGGCGCGAGTACCAGCGCGACGAGACCCGGGACCTCGTCCAGCGCCGCCAGGCTATGAAGGCCTGGCCTCCTCTGGCCGGTGCCGCACCGCAGGGCAGGAAGGGACGCCCCGCCGGAGATCCCACCGTGGCACGCCGCCAAGCGGCCACCGGCATGCGCACCCGCATCGTCCACGAGCTCAGGCGATGAAGCCGAGGGAGTCCTGCTGTTGCTGCCCGACGCGGCAGCGTCCAGCGCTGGGCCACCGGTGATCCGGCATCCAACGAGGTGCTGCGCGTGTGGTACCCGGCTGTCACCGTGCCCGCCGCCTGGCCGCCATCGCCCTGCCGGAGGAGGAGGCCGACGCGCTGGCCCAGTTGCTGACCGAGCGGCAGCTATCGGCCCGCGTCGCATGAAACCTGCTTCGTCCTGTCCAACCCACCGATGCGAAGTCGGCCAGCGCGCAACCGTACGTCACAGGCCGCGCGCCCTGTTCCAGTTGTTGATACGCACCGCGTAGATGATGTTGCCGATGCCCCCCGTCAAGCAGAACAGCCAGAAGTGCGCAGAGAACGACTGACGGCGCCGACGCTGATGGCCCTCACCGGCGACCGCCGTTGCCGCAGCGGACGCGGCCGTGCGGCGGCGATGCAGGGTTGGCTCTCCCGGTGACGCCAGAAAGGCGGCAGTGGTGGTCCTGTGGTCCCCATGAGGCGCTTGGGAGATGATGTTCTGGTAAGACTCGGGGTTCCTGGAGTGAGCGGCCGGTGTGCCGCCATGCGAGGGTTGGAGAGGCACTGGGGCCGCTCCTGCTTTCCGTCCCACGCGGCGGAAGCGTCCTTTCACGGTGAGCGCGAGCCCGGCCGCCTGGCGTAGATCCACCAGGGCATCGTCGAGAGTCTGCTCGCTTCCGTGGGGTGCTTTGGACCTGTCGACCATCAGTCGGGGCGTTCGGCCACGGGTGAACTGGACGAAGGTCGCTTCAGGGTCGGCTGACTGTTCGACCAGCCACCGGACCGAAGCGGTGAACGTGCCTGCGGTCAGCTCGTCAGGCAGCTCGTGCAGACGCCACACCGGGCCCGCACCAGGGCCGGTGAATACCAGCGGACCACAGGCTGCGACCGCCTCAGCGGGCTGCGCGGCGGGCTTCATCTGCTGCTCGAGCCACCGTCTGGCGGCGGCGGGTGCCAGTACGGGCAGGCGGTGCTGGGTCACCACGCTGGGGCTGGGGACCGTTGCCGGGTCGGTGGCGATGACAAGTCGGGTGGTCTTGGAGGGCCGCACACCGATCGTGGCCCCGTGCCGCTCGGCCCAGGCCGTCAGGTCGCGCACAGACGCGTCCTGGCCGACGGGCACGATGCGCACCCCCTTGAGCTCGTCCCCCACGCTGGGCAGATCACGGGCGGCAAGATCCGACACGCCAAGATGCCGCGCCACATCGGTCAGCTCCCGGACGGCTCGCGGCGAGGGGTCCGGCACACGGGAGCGCACCGTTTGCCACACGGCGGCGTGTGTCTGGCGCACCGAGGTCTGATGGTGGCCGGCTGCACTGGCCAACGTGACAAGTCGCTGTGCCTCATGGCCGGCCAAGCGTCCCTGAATGGCGAGGCCTTCGAGCACGCGCTGGTATTCCCCAGCGGTTGCCGGATCCCGCGGCACCGTCCTGCCACTCGGCAGCGCCGCGTGGATGTGCGCGGGCCAGCCCTGACGGCTGCCGGGTGCCCCCGCGATGCGCGGCCGGCTGCGGACGGCCTCGGGCCATACCGGAAGCGCTCCGGCTGGGCCGCCCGTCAATCTCAACGGCTGCGGACTAGTGGCCAGCAGCGTGCTCAGGGCCCGGGCCGTGTTGCGGGCGTCTTCCAAAGCCGCGTGGCCGTGGGACGGCCAGCCTCCGGAGAGGTCTTTGACGATGCCTGCAAGAGTGTAGCCACGCAGGTCGGTCTGGGCGCGGAACGCCGTCAGCGTGCACAAGCCGGCCATCCGCAGCCTGGCGGCTCCGGCCCGCGCGAACTCGGCCTCCAGGAACGAGGCGTCGAAGGCCAGTTTGTGCGCCACCACCAGCGAGCCGCGCATCAGCCGCAGCAGCGTCCCCGCGACCTGCGTGAACAGTGGTGCCTCTGCGACGTCGTTCTCGCTGATGCCGTGCTGTGACTGGTTCTGCCGCGACATCGGCCGCTGTGGGTCGACCAGGGTGGAAAATTCCTCGACCACGGTGCCGTCGGCCCGCAGCCGCACCGCCGCGACTTCACACACACGGTGGCCGCGCGCGGGAGACAAACCGGTGGTCTCCACATCGACCACCGTGTACTCAACCTGCCAGGGATCCACGCCCTGAAGCCCCCGCCGCAAGAACACCGGCTCAAACACCGCGCACATCCCTTCCCCGCACATTCCTCACTCAAGCGGCGACATCTTGGACGGCCACCCGATCAGCAACGCCACTGGGGATCCATGGAACGGACACGTCTACCGCGTGAGATCACATAAGAGCCCACCACTGGTGCGCGAACTCGGCGTTCGGCCTCTGATCACACGCCGGCACACCAAGCCCGGCTTGGGCGTGGGCAACCAGCGGTGGGGGCGAGAAAGGTTTCGCACGCCTGCACGGCGACCGTCTTCACACCGCAATACCCGCTCTCCACAGCTCCTCCCCATTCGTAGCGGCCTGATCCTATGTTCAACCAGGCAGAAGACGGAAGGCACGATCAAGGTCTTGACCTGCACTTTCCTTGCGCAGAGCAACTACCGGCGCACATCACCTGCGCGTCCTGCAGTTGCCTGCCTGGTCATGGACACCCATCTCGGCGAGGCAGTCAACGGGACGGGGCCGATCACCCAGGCGGCTGACCGCGGGTGGGAAGTGCCACGCTTCCGCCCCGCTGCCCGGAGGGCAACTCCTGACCCTGGCCACTCCGGAGATCGCCGCGCTCGTCCAGGACGGCGCCAACGTCGCCGCGGCATGCCTCGCGGCCGCAGCCTCGTGCCCGGGTGTCGCAAAGGTGCTCCTGTGCACGAGCCGGTCGGCAGACAGGGACGACGTGCTCGCCGTAACCGGGGCGTCCGCCATCCCTCCCGCCACGCTCATCACGGCCCTCGATGTACTCGCCCCCCTCAGCCACCGCCTCCGCCACCCCGACCACGGCACGTGCTGGCTGCGCCCGTTGTCGGTACCCGCCAGCCAGGAGGGCGGAGAAACCCTGGGAGGGCACAGAGCGGGCCGCCACCGCGTTCCCCGCCGTCCACAAGCCCGCCCTGTACGTCCTACACGACCACACCGCCGACGGCTACGCCTACCGTGCCGAACTGACGGCGTACGTCGATGAGCCCGTGCTGTCCGCCGACCCGTTCTGCGGCACGAACTCAAGCTCACCGACAGCTGGTTCGGCATGATCCGCAGCACTCTGTCCGCCATCGCCGCGACGCCCACCGGCCGTACGGCCGGAATGGATCGACCGCGCCGTCCCCAAATACACCGGCCAGCCCGCCCCTCGAATCGCGGACTGGAACTGCGCACACGGCGACTTCCACGCCGCCAACCTCACCCAGGACGCCGCCTTGCTCGACTGGGAGGGCTGGGGACTGGCCCCCGGCTACGACAACGCCCTGTTGTATGCCTACAGGTCGGCGTCGAGTTTGCTGGCGGCGGCGGGGCTGGTCGGCGAGGGTGGCGACGGCAGGGCGCATGCGTGGCCGCTACCGCAGCGAGGGCCTGGGGGGGCTGGTGGACGGCCGGGCAGTAAGGGAGCGGCGGGGGGCGGGCCGATGAGCGGGTGGTCGCGGCGATCAGGCAGGTGCTGAGGGGGCAGCGGGAACGGTCGACGGGCAGGAGGTACACGCCCGCGTGGGCGGCGCAGCGTGCGGTGGCCGCGACCCGCTCGACGAAGCCGCCGGGGGCCGGGGGCGCGGTTCAAACGGGTTCGGGCAACCGATCGGTAATCGGGTTGAACCGGTGCTGGTGGGCGGAGAAACTTGCGCGGTGATCACGGAGATGTCCCCCCGCAATCTGACCTGGGACGAGGTGGATCCCGCCCGTCATCCGTTCGACAGAGAATCGGCGGCGCGGGTGGTGAGATCGCTCAGACCGGCCGGGCGGGTGCCCCGACGCCCCGACGTACCACCGTGTGACCGGGCCCTGCACCAATGGAGCTGGGACGAGGCCAGACCATGGTCCGACGCCATGACGTACGCACTGGCCGAGCACTACGGCCCCTGGGTCGCCGGCTGGCGGTGGGCGCACGACGAAGGGGACTTCGACGGGGGTCCGGTCGGCAGCTGGTGCTGCCCCCAGCACTCGGTCACCACCCCGGACGAGACCCTCGATCGCGTGACCGCGGCGCTGCGCGAGTGGCGTGAGTGGCTGGAGAGCCTGGCCACACGATTCGAGGCCTACCCGCTGGACCTGGCCGACATCGACGACCAGCGGATCTTGTGGGACCGCACCGCCCACAACCTGATCCTGCACGTCACCGACCGCACCGGCTGCGGCAGCGCCTGGTACGGGCACTGCCATCAGGTACTCAGCTGGTTCCTCACCCGCTGGGGCGTCGCGGCCGACGACGCCGAGCACCTGGTGGACCGGGCGATCGGCGGCCGGTTCAAGAGCTGGACCGGCCCCGACCCGGTACTGGTCGAGGACATCGCCGAGCGGCTCGCGGCCTCCGTGCGGCCGCACGCGGACGCCCGGTCCGCCGAGTCGCCGCTGCCCGACCACCTGGAGCGCTGGCTCGCGGTGCGGGAAGCCGTGCCGTGGCAGGAGGCCCAGGACAGCACCGGGGACGGACCAGTGACGCCGTCCCGCGACGGAGCGGCGGAGGAGATCCGCACCTTCGACGCAATCCTGGACCCCGCCCGCGGACAGGGCCTGCTCACCGCTTTGGAGCTGATGCGGGCCGACGCCGCGCGCGGCGCCCGGCTCGACTTCGACCTGATCCAGGGCTGGCAACGACACGTCCTCGGCACGCCCGGGCCGCCGCCGTTGCGCACCTTGGCCGCCTTCGCCAAGGGCGGCCGGGAACGGTACGGCATAGGCCCGGACACCCGCGCCCGCCTCGACGCCTGCCTGGCCGAGAGCGCGAAGGACGCCGCCCGGCCCCTGCCGCTGACCGCCCGGGCCGCGCGCGCCTTCCTCGACGTCTGCTTCTTCCACCCCTTCGACGACGGCAACGGCCGCTCCGCCCTCCTCACCTGCCTCTTCGTCCTGGCCCGCGAGGGTGTGGCGCTCGACGGCGTGCGACTGCTGCGCCGTGTCTCCTTCCAGGCCGACGAGCCGCAGGACGCGCTGGCCCTCGCCCGGTACGTCGATCTCCACCTGCGCGAGACCCGGCGAAGGACCACCGACCCGGCCTCCTGAACGGCCTGTGGCCGCCCCGCTCCGACCGGTGACCCCGGCCGCTACGTGCCACCCGGCCCGGCGACCCCCTCAAACGCCAGCTGCTTCGCGGCGGCCAGGATGCAGTCGCGCGGCACCAAGACCAGGGACTCACCCTCACCGATCGAGACGCCCAGCTCGTTCATTCGCTCCGCCTCCGGCTCGGTCAGGAGATGCAGCCTCCCGATCACAAAGAAGTCGCCGTCGTCCCGCTCCACGACATCCGGGCAGTTGTTCGCTCCGACGGACCCGCGCTCGGCGGGCGTCGATCCGATACGGCGCATGAGGCTCCTTGCGGTGACACGATCGGTGTTATGAACACCAATACGGACTGGACCTACCGGGTGTTCGAGCCGCACGGGTCCGAGGGCTGGCGCCCCTACGGCAGCGACCCCGAACAATGGCACGGCGTGATCACCGCCGCCGACACGGACGAAGGCGCCAAACACGCCATCGGCCGCATCGTCGCCGACCTCATGACCGAATGGGAGAGGACCGGCCTTCACCACGCGATGCACGTGCGCGTCTTCCTCTGGCACGACGAGGCGGGCCAGATGGAGGATGCGGACTTCGTCGTGGAGGTCCGGCCCCGGTCGGACTTCGACACAGCGTGACGGATCAGGACGCTCGGCAGCCGAAACCCGCATCGGCGGCAACCCACCCGCGGGCACCGACACTCTGGATCAAGGGAACCGCAGGTACGCCCACCTGTGGCGGAGATGAGGGCGCCCCTCGGCACCGCGCAACATCTCCCCCACGCAACGAAAACGCCGCCAAGTACAGCTGCGGAGCTAATGGCATGTGATCTACGAAGATCGGCCATGGAGAGAGGACCGACGCGAGGATGCGGTGACCAGTGAACGACACGCCCGCTTCTCCTACTTGACGCCGATGTCATGCAGCAGGCCGCGGCGCGACAACTGGTGGGTTGAGGCGGGCGAAGCCCTCCTGGCGCTGGTAAGGGAAGTACGGGTAGGGCGCTGTCCTGCCGCTCGCCGCGTCGAGTTTCGCCATCTGGTCGGGCGTGAGCGTCCAGCCGATGGCACCGAGGTTCTGGCGAAGCTGTTCCTCGTTGCGGGCGCCGATGATGACGGAGGAGACGGTCGGTCGCTGCAGCAGCCAGTTGATGGCGATCTGTGGAATGTTCTTGCCGGTCTCCTGCGCGATCTCGTCGAGGGCGTCGACGACGCGGTAGAGGTGTTCGTCCTCGACCGGCGGGCCGTAGTCCGCGCTGCGGTGCAGTCGGCTGCTGGCCGGCAGCGGCTGGCCGCGGCGGACCTTGCCGGTGAGCCGTCCCCAGCCGAGCGGGCTCCAGACGAGGGCTCCGAGGCCCTGATCGAGCCCGAGGGGCATCAGCTCCCATTCGTAGTCGCGGCCGATGAGGGAGTAGTAGACCTGATGTGCGACATAGCGCGGGTGGCCGTACTTCTCGGCGATCGCGAGGGACTTCATCGCCTGCCAGCCGGAGAAGTTGGAAATGCCGACGTAGCGGACCTTCCCTGCTCGTACGAGATCGTCGAGCGTGGACAGGACCTCCTCGATCGGCGTGCCGGCGTCAAAGGCGTGCAGCTGGAAGAGATCGATGTAGTCGGTGCCGAGCCGGCGCAAGGCATCCTCGCATGCGGTGATCAGGCGGGAACGAGAGGAGCCCGCATCGCCTGGGCCGTCGCCCATCGGCAGGCTGGTCTTGGTGGACACGATCACCTGGTCCCTGCGGCCTTTGATCGCTTCGCCCAGCACCTCCTCGGAGGCCCCGCCGGAATAGACGTCGGCGGTGTCGAACATGGTGATCCCGGCGTCGAGGCAGATGTCCACGAGACGGCGTGCTTCTTGCGCATCGGTGCTGCCCCAGGCACCGAACAGCGGCCCTTGGCCGCCGAAGGTGCCGGCGCCGAGGCTCAGGGCGGGGACCTTGAGGCCGGATGCACCCAGCCGCCTGTATTCCATGACTGTTCCTCTCTCGTCGCCTACCTGGCTAATGGGCTTGGAGTTCCGTTAGCGTGTCCTCAACATAGCAGGCATGACTGATTAACGAAACTGGAGTCCCGTTATGGGCTTTGAGGGTGCAGATCCGGGGACCGTCCGTCCCGGAGGGCGCACAGCACGGGTGCGGGCGGCGGTCCTGCAGGCGACCGGGGACGCCTTGGCGGAGCATGGCTTTGCGCACCTGGACCTCGCCGACATCGCGCGCCGCGCCGAGGTGGGCAAGACCACCGTCTACCGCCGTTGGGGAACGGTGACCAGCCTGGTGGCCGACCTGCTGACGGACATGGCCGAGCAGTCACTGCCACGGACCGAGACCGGCTCGCTGCTCGGCGACCTCAAAGCCAACGCCCGTCTCGTACAGCGCACCCTGGCCGACCCGCGGCAAGGACCGCTGTTCAAGGCAGTGATCGCCGCCGCCACCTGCGAGGCGAAGACAGCCGAGGCCCTGCACCGCTTCTACGACATCCGCGTCGAGGAGTGGGCACCCTGCGTCCAGCAGGCCATCGACCGGGGCGAGGTGCCCGAGGGCACCGATATCCACGAGGTAATCCGTGCTGTCTCAGCCCCCCTCTACTACCGCCTGCTGACCACCGGCGACCACATCGACGAAGCCGCCGCAGACCAAGCCGCCGAGGCCGCTGCGGCTGCGGCGCGTGCGGGAGCGTACCTGAGGGACGACGAAGGTCGTGCGTGACCGGCTTCCCACTCCGCCGCTGAGCGCGGGCCACCGTGCGTGATCCCAGCGGGCACAGCGTTTCCAGGTCCCTCCGGCCGCTTCAGCGAGCCGGGCTGTGATGTCGTCGTTGTGGCCGAGCATCCGGGCGATCACCGGGCGGGGGCTTGGAGGACGAGTTGGCGGATCGCCGCTGTGCGTCCTGGTCGGGCCGGGAAGCCCAGCACCGAGTCTCTACGACCGAGCAGGTCCCATTACCGGTAACCGGTAGTTCGTTGAATCGGGTGGCGGTGCGGGTTGACGGCAGGTCGGATTGGCCGTAGGCCGTTGCGAGGAGTCAACAAGCTCAACTGCCTTGCTTGGGGCTGAAGATGACTGCTTGTCGTCCGTGTCGGCCCGCGCCGGGGCCGTTGGAGAACTACGTGATCCGGTTCGACGACATCTAGTTCAGCCTGGCCCAGCGGCGAGGGTTTCGCGAGCACTTGACCGGGCTGCTGGCGCCGC
This sequence comes from Streptomyces sp. NPDC001153, assembly GCF_053598315.1. Taxonomy (NCBI): domain Bacteria; kingdom Bacillati; phylum Actinomycetota; class Actinomycetes; order Kitasatosporales; family Streptomycetaceae; genus Streptomyces; species Streptomyces sp. NPDC001153. The sequence goes on along the minus strand of NZ_JBSFJZ010000043.1, from coordinate 54,303 downwards.
GGGAGCGGAACAAGACGATCACCTGCCTCGCAGGTGCGGAACCGGGGGCGGGTGCGGGGATGCCTGGGGTGCAGCGGCTGCAGTTCTTCCTGTCCGAGTCACCCTGGGAGGCTGAGCTGGTCAACGACCGGCGGCTTGAACTGCTGCGCGAGGAGCCGGCGACGGCTCCGCACGACGGCGGGATCATCGTGATCGACGATTCCGGAGACCGCAAGGACGGCACGGCCACCGCGCACGTGGGCAGGCAGTGGCTGGGCCAGTAAGGCCACCTGGTACCTGGCCACCAACCTGCCCCGCCCCCACGCACCCCACGCCACCACCAGCTCGCACCCGCCCGCACCCGCCGACCGACCTCGCCGAGATCGTCCGCCTCCACGGCCTCGGCCGTGGATCGAGAAGAGCGACAAACAGATCAAGGACGAACTCGGCTGGGCCGACTTCCAAGTCCGTTCCGACCGCGCCATCCGCCGCGGCAAGCGGATCGGAGTGCGGATCGCCCGCAACGGCATCGAGTCCAGCGATCGCTTAGGGCGTCGCAGGTAGGTGATCGAACGCACCCTCTTCTGGCTGACCGACTACCGCCGGCTCACTGGGCCGCCGCCCACGCCTTCCACGAACCCGGCACCACCGAGGCCGAGGACTGGTCGGGCCCCGTCTGACCGCGATCCTCTCGGGCCACGCCGTTCGCACCGCCGCCGAGATGACCGCCCACGCCAAACGGGAACACCTGTCAGCCGTCCGGCGCGAGACCCTCGACGCCTGCCATCGCTACCAGACCGGCCACCTCGATGAGCTCCACTACGACACCGCGCTCGACCGGCGGGGCCGATCGCCACCGGCGCGGTGGAGGGCGCCGTCGCCACCTGATCGCCGACCGCCTCGATATCACCGGCGCCCGCTGAGGCCTGCCCGGAGCCGAAACCGTCCTCCGGTTGCGCGCCATCGTTTCCAACGGCGACCTCGATCCCTACTGGCGCTTCCACGCCGCACGCGAACACCAACGCCTCTACCCCGCCCCGGACCAGCAGCGGTTTGGCCTCGCCGCTTGATCACGGGACTCCTTGCGGACAGACTGCGACCCATGAGGTCCACAGGCGTGCCCACCGACACGCAGACCACCCGCGTCGACGCGGCTCTCTCCTTGCACAGGCAGGCTCATCAGTGAGCGCCAACCTGCCCTCCTTCCGCTACCACCCCGAACCCGTCGCAAGCGGATCCATCCGCGAGAGCGCCGAGACCTGCGCCTGCTGCGAGCGCAGCACCGGGTGGATCTACACCGCGACCTTCTACACAGCCCAGGACGTCAACGGGCCGTTCTGCCCCTGGTGCATCGCCGACGGCAGCGCCGCTGAACGATTCGAAGGCGCATTCACCGACTCATACGGGCTCGACGGCGTCAGCGAGGAGACCCTGGAGCACGTCACCCGCCGCACCCCCGGCTTCCACGCCTGGCAGGATCCGCACTGGCTCGTCCACTGCAACGACGCGGCCGCCTTCATCGGCGAGGTCGGATACACCGAACTCGCCGCCCACCCCGACGCACTCGACCAGCTTCGAACCGACCTACGGATCGGCGGTTGGCACGACGCATCCCAGCTCGAGAACTTCCTGACCCACCTCGGGCAGGGCGCAAGCGCCATGCTCTTCCGCTGCACCGTCTGCGGCACCCACCTCGCCTACGCCGACGCTTCATAGCCACGCCCACCCCAGACGCGCCTTTCCCTTCAGCGGATCTGACTCGCGCGCCCGCCACGCCTCCTTGAGCATGACGTTGATCCGCAGGCCGTCTGCCTGGATGACCACCTGTGGGCAGGTCGATGCCCACTGCTCCCCGACGCACAAATCCGAAATGGCTGGGTGTCCGTGAAGCCGAGCAGGCCGTGCGGTTACGGAAACTCAGGAAAGTACTGGTGGTCAAGGGGCGACGAACCGACGGGGAGAGACCTGCGTTCTCTCTTCTCATCATGCCCACTACAAAACCGGCTGCTCCCCCGGCCTCCCAGATCGGCCGGCTACTCGACTTCGCCTGGAACCAGACCCGGGCCTGCGCCTTCGCCCTGCTGTCCGGAGTGACGGCATCGAAACTGCTGCCACGGCTGCCGGTGGCCCGCTACGACCTGCTCGTCGCTTACGGCGTGCTGCTCACGCTGCTGTTCTGGCGGCGCGGCTGGGAGAGCGGACGGGACGTCGCCGTCTTCAGCGCCTGCCACGTCATCGGCCTCGCGTCCGAGCTGGTGAAGGTCTCGCAGGGCTCGTGGAGCTACCCGGAACCAGCCGTGCTGAAGTTCGCGGGCGTCCCCCTGTACGGGGGCTTCCTCTACGCGGCCGTCGGCAGCTACGTCTGCCGGGCCTGGCACCTGTTCGACCTGGAGCTGTGCCGCTACCGGCCACGGGCCGCTGGGCTCCTCGCGGCCGTCACGGCGGGCACTTCCGTACGCTTCACGGTGTGCGGGGTACAGCGGAGCATGCCGCTGGCGCTGTCATTCGTCCTGATCGGCTTCTTCCTATGGGTGGCGGAGAACCTCGCCACTTCTGTGGGCGCCTGGCGTTACCCCTACCAGCTGCACGGCTGGCAGCCGGTCGGCGTCGGCAAGTTCGGCGCCTGGCCTTACTCATCAGCGTCACGTTCGTGCTCGCGGCACTCGGCCGGTCGAGGACACCATCGCCTACCAGGTCCCTCTCCACGTCGCGGCGACCCTCATCCGGGCACGATGCCGTCCAAAGAGACAGAACCAGGTGACGCAGCTGGCTGGTGTTCGGTCCCCGATGCCGGTGTGGGGTCGGTGGCTCCGCCGCACCTGCACCTGTACCTGCACCGAAAGCCCATCTGACGCAGGATGCTCCAGCTCTGTGCCTGGCCGAAGCGCTCGTGGAAGCGCCGGGCGATCACGGTGGCGACCCGAGCCAGCGTCCAGCCCCAGTCCTCCGTCCAGCCGTGCACGGACGGCCCCTTCTCCAGCTCCACCGCCAGCCAGGCCCGCCACTCCGGCTTCATCCGTGACGGAAGCCCGGACGGCCCCTTGGACCGCAGGGCCTCCACACCGCCGTCCCGCCAGCGGGCATGCCGAGAGACCGCAACTCCCACATGACCTGCGGCGGCGACAGCGCTTGCGCACATAACTCGGCGGCCTCGAACCGCACTTGCTCCCGCCGGGCCCGCTGCTCCGCGGTCAGACCACTCCCATCGGGATACCGCATCCCCCAGGCATACACCCACCGCCGAGATCACCGTCACCCCGAACCAAAAACCCTCAGTAGTGCCGACGACGTGGTGGCCGAGACGGTGGAGCGGGCTCTGCGTGACCGCTCGGCAGAGGGCGAGGCGGCGGAAGTCTTGGTTGGGACCGCATTGAACGACGACGACGGCGGAGTTCGTCGAGCGCTGGTGTGTGCAGGTCGGAACATGGGTTGTGGCGGGAGGAAGACGGAGCAATTGTCAATAGTTGTGGATGGAGTGAAGCGTGATCAGGCCTCTGGTTGTACGGATCTCGTCGCGCGCAGGGGACTGCCGTGGACTGGTCGGGAGACATGCGCCTTCAGGCGCGCCGGGCGTCAGGGGACGACCTGCTGTCCTTGGTGATGGCTACTGCCGACGAGCCGCCCGCTTGAGGACACGGAGGTACTCGATCAGATTCTGTCCGTGCCGGCCACGGGCGGGGAGACCACCGCCTGCCTGCTCGCCCGAACCCTGCACGCCGTGCACGAGCGCCCGGACGTGCAGAGCCAGCTGCGGGCTGGGGGGGGACGCGAGCTCGCCGGGCGCGCCCCGCCTTCGCCGACATCCGGTGGTCGCCCGCGCGGGACCGGGCCGGGCGCTGCAGCTTTGTCTCAGCGGAAAGCGGCGATGTTGCGGGCGACCCAGTCGGTGAAGGGGCGCGGGGCGCGGCCGAGGGCGCGCTCCACGTCCGGGCTGATCCGCAGCTCGGACGGGTTCGGGGCGCCGAGGATGTCCAGGGTGTCGTCGGCGAGTTCCGCCGGCACGAACCGGGTCATCGCCACCTTGGCCTCGTGGCGGGTGAGTTCGTGGAACCGCACCGGCGAGCCGAGCGCGGTGGCGATGGTCTCCGCCTGCTGACGCGGCGTGATCACCTCCGGCCCGGTCAGCTCGTACACCCCGCCGGTGTGCCGGTCGTCCAGCAGGCAGTCCACCGCGACCTCGGCGATATCCGCCGGGTCGACGACCGGCACCCCGACGTCGCCGAAGGGCGCGGCGACCGTCGCTTGCATGCGGACGGACTCCGCCCAGGCCAAAGCGTTGGACGCGAAGCCACCCGGCCGCAGGATGGCCCAGTCCAGGCCGGACTCCCGCAACGCGTCCTCCACCGCGCGCATCGAGACCCGCGACGGGCCGAGCGGCCTGGTCGCCACGCCCTGCGAGGACAGCAGGACGACCCGGCGGACCCCACTGGCCGCGGCCAGGCCGATGATGTCGGTCGGCCTGGCTCCGGGGGCGTGCAGGTCGCCGGACAGCAGGAGGAACAGCGCCTGCGCCTCTGCCAGCACGGGAGTGAGGCTCGCTGGCTCGGCCAGGTCGGCCGCCATGTGCCGGACGCCGTCCGGCACCGCCGCCGCGTGCCGCGACACCGCCGTCACCTGCTCGCCCGCCTCGGTCAGGGCACGCGTCAACGGCCGGCCCACATTTCCGGTAGCCCCGGTCACCACGATCACGATCAGCTCCTTGTCCGTTGTGTACTGCGGCAATGACGCTAGGAGAATGGCTTACTTTTCGAAAGGACCTACCTGAAGGTAAGCTCCGGACATGAGGGAAGGCGCGCAGCTGACGCAGGCCGAGTCGGGGAAGCGGTATGAGGTGTTTCACACCCACTGCCCCGCGCGCGATGTACTCAGCCACGTGACCAGCAGGTGGGGCGTCTGGGTGCTGATCTCCCTGCGCGGCGGCGACCTGCGGTTCTACGAGCTGCGCGAGAGCATCCAAGGCATCAGCGAGAAGATGCTCGCCCAGACCCTGCGCGCTCTGGTGCAGGACGGCTTGGTCTGGCGGGAGGTCGAGCCGACGACGCCGCCCCAGGTCACCTATGGCCTTACCCGGTTCGGCCAGGACATCGGCGAGCCGCTCGAGGAGTTGTTCAACCGGCTCGACCGAGGCCGTCGTTAGCTTCCGCTGGCGTGGGTGCTGGTAGCGGCGTGCTGCCATGCCGTGCCGCTCGGCCGGCGGTCGGTGGGCCTTGCACCTCGTGCAAGCGCCGTGCAGTAGGCACACGGACGGGCGGCGTGCGCCGATGTCCGCGGGTCAGGGAACCAACCGGAGCGTCGTACGGGCCGCGCGCGAGCGGTCGAGACAGCCGCAGCCGAACCGGCGCGAGCCTATCCGGCCCACCCTTCAGGGCCGTTCCAGCGCGGGGTCGCCGCCGAGCTTGTCCGCGATCACCTCGTGAAGGCGGTCCATGCCCGTGTCCAACACCTGGTCGACCTTTTGATCGGCCCCGGCGCCGGCGGTCTCCCGGTCGCGCCCCCTGCCTAGTTCGAGACGGCTCCGTAGCAAGCCGAGGCTGCTGGAGGGCCGCTGACTTCACTCCAACGCACAGAATCGACGCAGCGACTGCAGCATGGCACGGAACGCATCAGTGCGTGTTTTGATCCTCTTCTGCCTGCTGGTGGCGGACTGAAACCGACTACCCGAGAGGACCAACACCTGATGTCCATATGGCCTTCGATCGTTGCCGTGCTCGGTACCCTCGCCGGTGCCCTGACCGCCGGACTCCTCCAGCACCGATCGGCACGCACCGCACGGGCCGAGGAGCGCGCCGACAGCCACCGCCAGGACCAGCTCGATGCCGTCACCGACTTCGCGGCCGCCCTGGACGCGCACCGCTCGGCGATGTTCCACCGGGAGCGCCTGGCCCTGACCGAGGCAGGCACCGAGCACCAGCTGGAGGCCCAGACGAGATCCCACGACACCCGGGCGGCAATCACCGCGCCCCACATCCGCCTTCAGATCCTGGTCCCCGAGCTGGCCGGCCCCGCCCAGCAGGCCGCAGATGCCACGTACGCGCTGCGCAAGGCCTCCGACCGGACCGAGCTGGACGCCCGGCGGCACGCGGCCAAGGAAGCATCCGTCGCCTTCATCGCCGCGGCCGCCACGCTGCTGAGCCCCACCAACCGCTGACCGAGGGCAACCACTGCCGCGTCCTGGCCGTCCGACCGTGCCGGTCCCCCACGCCCTGCAACACTCGTACGCTCCCGTGGCGGGTGTTCCTGTATCCCGCCGACATTCCGGACGCCGGTGATCGTGAAGCGCTCCTGAAGGCCGTAAGCAACCGTTCTTGGAGATGACCTACGCAGCCAGCCATTCATGGCACCGGTGTGCTGGCCTCAACGGCTCACGGTGGTCTCCTGCTTCACATGCGAGAGCTTCTCAGGGTTGCGCACGGCGTAGAGGCCGGTGATGAGTCCGTCGTCGATGCGCACCGCCATGACGGTGTGGATCTCGTCGTTGACCCGTACCAGCAGTCCCGGGGCGCCGTTGACCTGTACCAGCTCGATCGCCCTTTCGACGCCGTGCCTGTCCCACCGGGCTGCCAGGCAGCGAGCCACCTGGTAGGCACCCGCGACGGGCCGCAGCAGGGCGCGCTTGACTCCGCCCCCGTCGCTGAGGGCGACCACGTCCGGCGCGAGGATGTCGAGCAGACGCTGCAGCTCGCCGGTTTCAACCGCCTGCTGGAAGGCCTGGATCACGGCCCGGGTTTCGGCCGCGGAGACGGTGCCGCGGGGGCGGCGCGCGGCGACGTGCGCCCGGGCCCGGTAGGCGAGCTGGCACACCGCAGCCGGGCTCTTGCCGACGGCTTCGGCGATCTCGTCGTAGTCCAGGCCGAACACCTCGCGCAGGACGAACACCGCCCGCTCGACCGGCGCGAGTGTCTCCAGCACCAGCAGCATCACCATCGAGACGCTGTCGGCCATCGACGTCCTCGGCCAGCGGCGAGTTCCTGCCGAGCCCCACGCCAAGCTCGCTGGTCCCACCTTCCGGAAATGGCTCGACATCCAACTCTGATACGGCCGCACACCGGCAACCGGTCGGCGTACGACCACCCATGTCCTGTGCTGGTGAGGCTTCACCGAGTGCCGTTGAAGTCTGACCACCGTGCAGTTCGTGTCATCAAAGGTTGAGTGACGCGGCTTGCAGGACGGCCGGGGCGCGGGCATAGGCTACTTTGATCACCAGGGGGGAGATGTTCGTGTCGGGTCTGCACGTAGTCGAGGTGGCGCAGTGGCAGGGATCGGGGGCGGCTACAGCCCCTCGGCTGCGCGAGGGGGCAGTTCGGCTTGCCGAGCTGATTCCTGCAGGTCGGCGGCGCACGGTCCCGCTCGCCGACGGCGTCGGCAAGGCGCGGGGCGGCGTACAGAACGCCGATGTGCTGGAACGGCATCTGCAAGCGGTGCGCGCGGCACTGGCCGAGGTCCCGGCCGGCGACCTCACGGTGATCGTCGGGGGCGACTGCGCGGTCGACCTCGCCCCGGTCGAGGCTGCGCTCTCGGTATTCGAGGACCGGCTTGCGCTGGTGTGGTTCGACGCGCACGCAGACCTCAACTCCCCGGAGTCGTCGCCGTCCGGAGCCTTCCATGGCATGGTGTTGCGTGCGCTCATCGGCGACGGGCCAGAGGGCCTGCGGCCCGCGCGGAGTCTGTCGGCCGACCGCGTGGTGCTGGCGGGCGCGCGGTCACTGGACCCAGGTGAGCAGGACCTGGTCGGGCGCCGCGGCATCCGGCACCTCTGCGTCGAGCAGCTGGCTGGTCCAGGGCCGCTCCTGGACGCGGTGCGTGCCACCGGCGCCGAGGCGGTGTACGTCCACATCGACCTCGACGTCCTCGACCCGCAGATCTTCCCGGCAGTCGGCACCCCTGAGCCCGGCGGGCTCGGCGTCGAAGAGCTGCTAGGGGCAGTGCGGGCACTCACTGACGAGTTCACGCTCGCCGGCGTCGCCCTCACCGAGTACGAGCGGACGGAAGGCGCCGATCAGGAGGAGGCCGTACTTCGGCGGATCATCGACGGACTGTTCCGGCCCGATCAACGCTGAGCAGCCCTTCTGCACTCGCGCTGCCCCTCCGGTTCGAACGCCTCGTCCGGGCCGGACGCCCCCGCTCACACTCCGATGGCACATGTTCAACCTTCAGTGTGACGGGACAGCCCAAGGGCACGACGATTCCCCGCTGACCCGCCTCGACATGCTGCGGTTTGGCTGTACGCGAGTCGCGTCGTCGTTTCGCCGTGACTCCGGGCGTCGCACGGTCGTGCGCGGAGGCGATGTTCGCGACTTCGGGAGACGCCTCTGGCCCAGGGCGTGGTGGTCGGCAACGGCGCGGACATGGCCGACCGCCTACACCCGTGGCCAGCGCTTTTGTCCTCAGCCGGTGACCGGCCTCAGACGCTTGGACCAGGGTCGCCGCCTCCCGAGCGTCCGCGGCCCCTCCCGAAGCCGTGAGCATCCGAGAGGGGCCGGTGTCCTCGGTGCCGCCCGAACTGCTGTCGGAACGCTGCTCCTTGCCGCGTACGAAGCCATGCGGTTCGTCCGCCGCGTCGTCGAGCAGCAGACCACGCGGCAGCTGACCCTGATCGACCGGTTGATCACCGACGAGCAATGCCCATGTAGGGCGTGTGGTGGCGCGGGAGCGGGCGGGCGCAATCGGCTTGCATCGTCGTGCACGAATTCCCCCTCGGGGGACCATGTGCCTGTGTCAGGCCGCGGCCTCTTGGTGGGCTTGGTGGCTCCGGGCGGTGGCCAGGTCTGCCGCCCGCCGGACCGAATCGGCGGAGGCGGCCAGCAGCGGCAGCCGGACGGCCGGGCTGGGGATGCGGCCCTGGGCGTGCAACACCCCCTTGATAACGGTCGGGTTCGGTTCGGCGAAGAGCGCGGCGGACAGCCGGGCCAGCTCGGCTCCCAGCCTGCGGGCCGGTCCGGCGGCGTCGCGCTGCCACAGCGAGATCAGCTCGGCGAAGTCAGCGGTGCGGACGTTGGCCGACGCCAGGATGCCTCCGCGCGCGCCTGCCGCGAGCAGCGGCGAGATGACGGCGTCATCGCCGCCGAGCACCGCGAAGCCCGGTGCCGACGAGCCGAGCAGTTCCATCGCGGCCGCGTCGATCGCACCGGTCGCGTACTTGACCCCGACGACCTGCGGCAGGTGCCCGAGCGCGTTCAGGGTGCTGGTGCTGAGGGGCTGAGCGGTGCGGTACGGGATGTCGTAGACGACCAGCGGCAGGCCCCCGTGTTCGGCGAGCGCCGTGAAGTGTGCCAGCGTTCCCGCCTCGCCGGGCCGGGTGTAGGGCGGCGCGGGAACCAGCGCCGCGGTCACGTCACCGCTCTGAGCGAGCTCCCGCAGTGTCGTGATGGCGGAGGCGGTGTCGTTGGTGCCGACGCCGACGATCAGCGGAGCTCCGTGTGCCCGGCAGGCGGCCGAGCAGATGCGGACCACGGCCTGCTTCTCCTCGGTGGTCAGCGTGGCCGCCTCCGCGGTAGTGCCCAGGGCAACGAGTCCGCGCGCCCCGCCGACTGACAGTGCCTCATTGGCGAGCCGGGCGAGCGCGTCCGGGGCAAGGCGCAGGTCGTCGGTGAACGGGGTCACCAAGGGGACAAACAGGCCGGTGAGGTTCGCTTCGGGCTTCATGCGCCCAGCCTGACCGACACAAACCCAATAGATCCAGTTCATGTTTCTTCGCTAATACGTAAGCTCACCTTATGCTCGATGTCCGACGTCTTCACCTGCTGCGCGAACTGGACCGACGCGGCACCATCGCGGCCGTCGCCGAGGCGCTGACCTTCACCGCCTCGGCCGTCTCCCAGCAGCTGAGCGTGCTCGAGCGCGAGGCGGGCGTACCCCTGCTGGAACGAAGTGGCAGACGGGTGGTGCTCACCCCCGCGGGCCGCGCCCTCGTCACCCACGCCGACGCCGTCCTCGAACGCCTCGAACTGGCGGTCTCCGAGCTGGCCGGGGCACGCGAGGGCATCGGCGGGCCGCTGCGGATCGGGACGTTTCCCTCTGGCGGCCCCGCGATCGTGCCCGCCACGCTGGCCGAACTGGCCCGGCGGCATCCCGCGCTGGAACCGATGGTGCAGGAGATCGACTCGGCGCGGGTCTCCGACGGCCTACGTGCCGGCGAACTCGACGTGGCCCTCGTCCACGACTACGACTTCGTGCCCGCGTCCCCGGACACCACGGTCGACCAGGTGCCCCTGTTGGAGGAGCCGATGTACCTGGCAACGGGCGACTCCACCGACACCGATCCCGCAAGAGGTCCCGCCGCCCGCGGCGACACGCTGGCGGAACTGCTCGGACCGTGGGCCGCGTCCCCATGGATCACGGCCCGGGACGGTACGACCGGTCACGCGATGGCCGTACGCGCCTGCCAGGCGGCCGGTTTCCAGCCGCGCATCCGCCATCAGGTCAACGATTTCCGTACGGTCCTGGCACTGGCCGCCATCGGGCAAGGCGCCGGGTTCGTACCGGAGATGGCCACCGCACACGCCCCCGAGGGCGTGGTCCTGACCCGGCTGCCCCTCTTCCGCCGTTCGAAGGTCGCCTTCCGCGCGGGCGGCGGCACGCACCCGGCGATCGCAGCATTCGTGGCGGCGGCGCGAACAGCGGTGGGCGCCACGGGGCCTACCTCCTTACCGATCGCTTCAGTGAGTTGAGTCGCGGGTCCTGTGCTCGGCGATCTTGGTCGAGCGGGTGTCCGGAGTGCGTACTGGTCTTGTTCCTGACGACCTGTGGGAGCGGGTGGCCTCGCTGCTGCCGCCCGCTCCCGCACGGCGCCGCCGCTGCCCCGGTCGGCTGCCTGTTCCCGGCAGGGCAGCACTCGCCGGCGTCATGTACGTGCTGTTCGAACGACGCGCCGATCTCCACCAGGGCCTGCTCGAACTGGCCTGCAGCCTCATACGCCTCCGCCGCCTGCGAACCTCATTCTGAAACGATCAGTTACCCACCCGTCGCCTGGTCTCGGAAGATTTCGCCGAGCCTATCCGGCAGATCCCGTCCGACTCGATGTGCCAGACCGGTTGGGACGCTTCCAACACACTCGCGCGGTGGTGCGCATCCAACCGGTGCGCATCGTGCATCTGGTGCGCAGCACGAAGCGCACCCCAGTCCGCCGGTTTGCGCATCCACTCGGTGGCCTATGCGCACGGGTGCTGCCAGCGGTGCGGGAGTGGCGCATCGGGTGGGCTCGATGGGGTGGAGCGGGCCAGTTGAGCGCGCAGCATTACCCCTTGCGGACCAGGTCGAGGTCACAGCAATCGGTCGACCAGCCCATCGACGTAGTCCGGGGTGAGCGGGCCCCTGCCGAGCAAGACGCGGATATACATCGGGGCCAGGATGTGGTCCAGCACGCCGAACGCGTCGGGTGCGTGCTCGCCGCGTTCGCGGGCGCGATCGAGCATGGACTGCAGTTGCCGGGTGCGTTCGGCGAGGAGGTCGTCAAGCGCCTGCAGGCCCTGCTGACCGTTGCTGGACAGGGCGACGGCCAGGCGCAGCAACGCCAGGCCGTCGGGTCCGGTGATCTCGCGGGCCACGTTGGCCGCGTAAGTGCGCAGGTCGCCGGCCAGGCTCCCGGTGTCGGGCATCGGCGACTGCGCGTTGAGGCGGGTGAGTGCCACGTCGGTGAGCAGGGTTTCCAGGCTGCCCCACCGGCGGTAGATGCTGCTGTCGGCCACGCCCGCGCGGGCTGCGACCTCGCCGACGGTGAAGTTGCCGTAGCCGCGCTCGCTGATCAGGTCGGTGACGGCCTGGTGCACCTTCATGCCGACGCGGGCGCTGCGCCCGCCGGGCCGCCGGGCTCGCTGTCGCTCGTTCATGCCCCCACCTTAACGCAGTCGTGACTTGCGTTTGCGAGGCAACCCTCCTTACAGTCGCCTAACGCAGCCACTGGCTGCTTTAGAGCGCCCGGAGGCTGACCGCGTCGGCCGTGGAGAGGCGCAACCAACGATGGAGAGGACTCCCCATGGCTGCATCGTCTGCGGCCGCAGGCAGTCGCCCAAACCGGGCCGTGCTGCTCACGGTGACCTGCTTAGGCCAATTCATGGTCCTGCTCGACAACACGATTGTGGGAGCAGCGCTGCCCGATATGCAGCACCGGCTGCACACTCAGCTGACCGGTCTGCAGTGGATCGTCGACGCGTACGTACTGCTGGTCGCCATGCTCCTGCTGTCCGGCGGTGTCTTCGCCGACCGGTTCGGCCGCAAGCGCGTGTACCTGACCGGCGTGGCGGTGTTCACCACCGCGTCGGTGCTGTGCAGCCTCGCGCCCTCGGTCGGCTGGCTGGTCGCCGGGCGGGCGCTGCAGGGGATCGGAGCCGCGGCGCTGAGCCCTGCCTCGCTGGCCCTGATCGCCGCCGCCCATCCCGTGCCGCAAGAACGAATCAAGGCGATCGGGCTGTGGGCCGGATTCAGCGGAATCGGCCTGGCCGCAGGCCCCGTGGCCGGCGGCATGCTGACAGATGCCTTCGGCTGGCCCGCCATCTTCCTGGTCAATCTGCCCATCGGCGTGGTCCTTGTGCTGGTCGGTCTGCGCAGCCTTGAAGAGGCCCGCAATCCGAGCGCCCCCGCGATCGATGGTCCGGGGACGGTGCTGTCCGTTCCGGGGGTGGGGGCGTTGACCTACGGGCTGATCGAGGGTGGTGCCCGCGGCTGGACGTCGCCGGTGATCCTGGGCAGCTTCACCGTCGCGGTGATCCTCCTCGCCGCCTTCGCCGCCGTCGAAGCGCGTCGTTCCGCTCCGATGCTGCCGCTGCGGCTGTTCCGGCAGCGGCTGTTCACCGTGTCCAACACCGCCATGGTCGTGGTGGGGTTCGCGCTCATGGGTTCGTCGTTCTTCTTCTCCCAGTTCTTCGTGTACGTCCAGGGCAGCTCGATCCTGCGTGCCGGACTGCAGACCCTGCCGGCATCCCTCGCCATGGTGATCGTCAGCCCGTACGCGGGCCGGCTCGCCGCCCGGTACGGCTTCCGAATCGTGGCGACCACCGGCCTGGCCCTGGCCGGCCTGGGACTGCTGGCGCTCGGCATGGTGCACGCCAACACCGGCTACGGGAACGTGTGGTGGCGGCTGGGAGTCGTCGGCATCGGCTTCGCCCTGACCATGTCCCCACTGACGGGAGCCGCCATCCAAGCAGTCGGCCCGCAGGAAGGCGGCCTCGCATCAGGCATCAGCAGCACCACCCGGCAGATCGGCGCGGTGCTCGGCGTGGCGGTGCTCGGAGCCATCGTCCGCACCCGGCAATCCGGCGGCGCCTCCTTCGAGACCGGCCTCAACAGCGCCTTCCTCGCTGCCGGCACGGTCACTTTGGCCACCGCCGTGTTCACCGGCCTGTGGCTGGCGAGGTCCGGGCCCGCGGACGGCTCCGCGGCGCCGCGACGTTCCACCGGCCCAGGTACGGTCACCACCTCGAACGAGGCATCTGCGAACAGCCGTTGACGGCGACACCGACCATGGCCGGGAGACGTTCCGCCGCAGGCCGTCGCGGCCCTGTGGCAACGCGCCGTCGACCGCGATGACGCCTCGCCCGACACCGACGCGGACGACGTCATCGGCATCCTCTTCGGGCCACTCATCTCCCGCAGGCTCACCGGCCACTACGACCTCACGGACAAGCGCCGAGAAGCTCACGCGCACTGCCCTCGACGGGTTTATGCGCTCCACCGTCTGACACTTCCGATTCCCACGGAGAGACACATGTCCCGCACCTTTCTCATCACCGGCGTGAGCAGCGGCCTCGGCCGCGCCTTCGCCACCGCCGCCCTCGAGGCCGGCCACACCGTCATCGGCACCGTCCGGAACCCGGACCAGATCGCCGCCTTCGAGCACTTCGCTCCGGGCCGCGCTCACGCCCGCGTGCTGGACGTCACCGACACCGATGCCATCGCGCCGACCGTCGCAGCGATCGAGGACAAGGTGGGCCCCATCGACGTACTCGTCAACAACGCCGGCTACGGCGTCGAGGGCACCTTCGAGGAAACCCCGCCCGACACCTTCCGCCACCAGTTCGACGTCAACGTCTTCGGCGTCATCGCGGTCACCCAAGCCGTTCTGCCCCGCATGCGCGAGCGCCGTGCCGGGCACATCCTGTTCGTGACCTCCATGGGCGGTCTGCGCGCGTTCCCTGGCCTGGCCGCCTATCACGGCTCCAAGTTCGCCGTAGAGGGCATTGCGGCCACGCTCGCCCTGGAGGTCGCACCATTCGGCATCCACGTCACGGCGATCGAGCCCGGCTCCTTCCGCACCGACTGGGCCGGCCGCTCCATGCACCGCGTAGAGAGCACCATCGCCGACTACGACCCGATCTTCGCCCCGATCCGCGAACGCCGCCTCGACATGCGCGGTCAGCAGCTCGGCGATCCCGCCCAAGCCGGCCGCGCCCTGCTCGCCATCGTGGAGGCCGAAAAGCCGCCGACCCACCTCATCCTCGGCAGCGACGCCCTCCGCCTCGTCGCCGAGGCCCGCTCCGCCTTCGATGCGGAGACAGCCGCCTGGAACGAGCTGTCGAAGTCCACCGACCACCCCGACGGGGAACAGATCGCGTGAGAGCCGCCGAGCGTCTCTGACGCGTAAACAACTGGAGGTAGAGGCGGTTCCGAGCGAGACTGTTGGCCCGGTCGGGACCATGCCCGCCGAGCTTCGTTCGACCCGTTCATGCGGAAACGGCGTCCATCGGGTCGAGAGTGACGCAGAAGCCGAGTTCGTTGAGCCGGGAGACTGCGGCTCGGCTCGGCGTGCGGCCCGTTCGGGATCCCGCCGGGTGAAGTAGTCGCCGCCCAGGCCGTGGTAGGGCACCGGTACCGTCCGTCCCAGGCCCGCCCCCCTGGGTACTACGCCCTCCCCCGGCCACTCCACTCCAGACGGGCCGCTGGCCGAGGCCATGCTCAAGTGGCTGGCCCTACCGCGTACCGGCAGCCGGCGGGAGATCGCCGCCCTGGTCTCGTACCTCACGGGGCCAGTGGCGGCCTTTGTCACCGGAGCCAGCCTCACGATCGACGGCGGCTTCACCGCGTAGCGGCCGGGCTGGTCTGGATGCTTGTGCCGCGACCGTGCAGTGATCGGGGGCAGACCGCGATACCCGGCGCCGAACCGAATCCACGCCGGTCACGGTCAAGTGCCCGCCGGGGCCGAGCGTTGGCCGCTCCTGTACCTGCGGTCCGCGGCATCACGAACTCGTGCCAGATACACCGCTGTGCGAGACACAACCGCTCATACCGCCGTGGGACCATGCTCGCGGCGAGGGCAGTGCTACGGTTCCGGTAGGCGAAGCGCGGCGTCGGAACGCTTCGCCAGTCACTGCGGTGCCCCTGAGGCGCGAGTACCGGAACGCATCCGGTCGAGGTTGAGCGCCCTGTAGCACCGCGTTGCACGTCAGCCGGGCTGTAACCGGCTCCTGGTCGTTTCGCGGGTCGCCTGACGTGCCTGTGCTCACCCTCGCCGGAGCTGATCCTGCGAGAGGAGCACATCATGACCACTCTGGTCATCGGAGCCCGAGGTGGCGTCGGTCGCCATGTCGTGGACCAACTGCTCGCTGTCGGCGAACCCGTTCGTGCCTCTGTGCGCGACCCTCGGGCTGGAGCCGACCTGCCGGACGCGGCCGAAGTCGTGACCGCCGACCTCACCCGGCTCGACACCCTGCGCCCCGCACTCGACGGCGTGCGCCGGGTGTTTCTCTACGCCCCGCCGGCCAGCGCCGAAGGCTTTGCCACAGTGGCCGCCGAGGCAGGCCTTGAACGCGTCGTACTGCTCTCCTCCGGCAGTGTTCTGCTGCCGGGCATGGAGCACAACGCGATCGCCCAGGAGCACCGTGCGGTCGAGGACGCACTGTCAGCCGCCGGCCTGCCCTGGACGCCGGTGCGGCCCCTGGTCCTGGCAAGCAACAGCCTGCGCTGGGCGGGGTCGATCAGGTCGAGCGGCACGGTGCGGCTGGTCCACCCCGGCGCCGTCACGGCGCCGGTCCACGAACGCGACGTCGCAGCCGTCGCGGTCACGGCGCTGCGTGTCGGTGCCGAGGATGCGGTGGCGACCGATCCATCGAGCGCGGCCGTGCTGACAGGACCCGAACTGATGTCGCAGCGCCGCCAGGTGGAACAGATCGGGCAGGCGATCGGCAGGACTCTGCGCATCGAGGAACTCTCCCCGGACCAGGCCCGCGAGCGCTACGGTCGCTCTTCCGACCCGGCAACTGTCGAAGCGATCTTGCAGTTCCTTTCCCTGGCCGCGACCGGCGGTAGCCGTGTACACCGACCGTGCGGCGTGTGCTGGGTCGGCCCGGCCACAGCTTCGCGCACTGGGCCCGCGACCACGCAAAGGACTTCGGCTGAGGGCCCACGGCCGCTGAACCCCCCGGGGCGCGGGCATGCCACAGCGATCAGCACCTGTCCTGGGCGGTGCCACGGCCCCGGGGTTTCGACTGATGGCGATCAGCGGGCGGTCATGCGGACCGCCATCAGTTCGCCAAGACTCATCGCGCGATGAGGACAGTTTCTGACCTCATTGACGTCTACTGTCGCGGCATCGGCCGGGATGCGGTATCCACGGCAGGAGGGAAGGGGACACCCATGCTGCGAGGGCTTACCACCGTCAGTTTCTGGGCCGCTGATCTGGCGGCGGCGAAGAGCTGGTACACGGAACTACTGGGGGTGGAGCCGTACTTCGAGCGGCCGGGGTACGCCGAGTTCCGGCTCGGCGACTACCAGCACGAGCTGGGGCTGATCGACAGTCGCTACGCGCCCGCAGAGGCGGGGACGCGGCCGGGCGGTGCTGTCGTGTACTGGCATGTCGACGATGTGAGCGCGGCTCTCGGAAGGCTGCTGTCCCTGGGGGCGAAGGAGTACGAGCCACTCACGGAGCGCGGTGCGGGGTTCGTCACCGCCTCCGTGACCGATCCCTTCGGGAACATCCTGGGCGTGATGTACAACCGGCACTACCTCGATGTGCTGGGCACACGCGGGTAACGACAGGGGTGCAGCGAGGGGAACGGCCGGGCCGTGTGCTCCGCCCCATTGGGA
Organism: Streptomyces sp. NPDC001153; assembly: GCF_053598315.1. Classification (NCBI taxonomy): domain Bacteria; kingdom Bacillati; phylum Actinomycetota; class Actinomycetes; order Kitasatosporales; family Streptomycetaceae; genus Streptomyces; species Streptomyces sp. NPDC001153. Next base: position 37,311 of record NZ_JBSFJZ010000043.1, on the reverse strand, counting down.
CGTGGATGACGGGCACATGGGGTCCTCCCCGCCGACGCGGGCGCGCTCCGTCAGTCACGAGACCGATGTCCCACGAACCAGTTCAGACGCTGTGCCTGCCAACCGGCGAACCAGGCACATGGGCGTGGCTGGGTCCCGTCGGCGGGTCATGCCTGGGACGCGGTGGTCTGTCACGCCCATCTGCGGCGTCGTCGGCAGGTTCGGCAGGTGAGGGGAAGAATGAGCGGCATGGCCATGGTGAAAGACATCGACGTCCGCGGCATGCAGCACTGCGAGACGACGGCGCTGGGCGTGCTACTGCGGCATGTGGGACTCGACTTGTCCGAGCCCATGCTGTTCGGGCTAGGCTCCGGGTTGTCCTTCATCTACTGGGACAGCAGAGCCATGGGTTTTCCCTTCCTGGGAGGCCGGGTCAAGCCGTTCGAACTCACCAGGAACCTGGCCGCCGCCCTCGGGCTTGAGCTGCTGGTCGAAGAGACCACCTCCCCGCGCAAGGCATGGCACAACGTGGCGGCACCCATCGACGCCGGTCGGCCGGTCGGGCTGCAACTCGACAGCTACCACCTGGACTACTTCAGCACCAAGGTGCACTTCGGTGGTCACGTCGTGGCCATGTACGGCTACGACGAACAGGACGCCTACCTGGTGGACACCGACCCGCAGGGCGGAGCCGTCTCCACCAGTCTCGCCAGCCTGGCCAGAGCCAGGGCCGAACGCGGCCCCATGACCGCCAAGCACCGCTCCTTCACCATCACAGCGCCCAGCAGCCCGAAGCCACTGCAGGACCGGATCATCCCCGCGATCAAGATCTGCGCCGACGCCTTCCTGAACCCGCCCATCGCGAATCTGGGCCACCGGGGCATCGAGAAGACCGCCAAGCAAGTGCCGAAGTGGCTGGAACGCAGTGACAGTCCGCAGGAAGACCTGCCGCGGACCGCCGTCCTCATGGAGAGGGCCGGCACCGGCGGCGCCCTGTTCCGGAATCTCTACCGGGACTTCCTCGCCGAGTGCGCCCCGCTGATCAACAGCAGCCACCTGCGCACCGGCCACAGCCTGTATGCCGAGGCCGCCACCCTCTGGACACAAGTGGCCGTACTCATCGCGGCAACAGGCGAATCCGGCGACGCGAAGAACCTCATACAAGCCGGCTCCATCCTCCACGAGCTCTCGCGCATCGAACGCGATGCGATGCAGGCCCTCAGCCTGCTCTAGGGCCTGTCCGGCGGGTAATGCGCGGAGCCAGAGTCCCCGCAGCTCGTCCAGGTCGGGGAGGTGGGCTACGGGGAGGGAGTTGAGCAGATCGGGCTGGGCAGCGCGGAGGCTGGGTGGGGCCTGGGGCCGGCACCAAGAGTGCGGCGGGCTGACACAGGACCGTCGTACGGGCAGTGTTACAGCCGCAGAGGGCGTGCGAAAGCCGCTGCGGGCTGCCAGGAGAGGGGCGGCAGACCGGGCGCCTCAGCTTGAGCGGTTCGACCGCCCGCTGCCCACCTGCCGGCCGACGCGGAAGACGACGCCGTATTCGCGGCCGAAGCGGTTGTCCTCCGCAGCGGACGCGCCCACCGAGCGCAGGTGGAAGGCGTAGGCCACCGACTCGATCTGTTCCTCGTTCAGGTACAACCCAGAGGCTGCCGAACTGGCGCGCGGTGCGCACCTTCTCCTCCAGGCCGTCGGCCGGCGGCACCCGCAGCCGGGCACCGAGGCGGCACACGTACAGGCGCAGTGCGTCCAGCTCCGAGCGGCGCAGCTCGACCAGCCGCTCACCGTGAGGCGGCCCGACGGGCCGGCGGTCGGGGGCGGGGCCGGCCTCGGCGTGGACCACCACATCCCGGCCCTGCCCCATCAGCCGGGCCGCCCACACAACAAGCCCGCCCTCACACGCGGACAGCGGCGGTGAAGGTCGCCCCCTGGACGAATGGCAGCCGCGCTCCGATCCGTCAGAAACCCCAGGCTTGGATGATCGTGGCGATGCCCGCGGTGAACAGGTCCGCGTTGATCGGGTAGACGAGTTCCTCGGCCGAGAGATCGAGCGCGTTGCCCAGCACGATCGGTACCACCACCGCGCCGTCGTAACACGCCAGGACGTGCTGGAAGCCGTACAGCGAGAGTTTCGCGATCGGGAGTAGTTCGTCCACAGGGTGAAGCGGGCTCTGCGTTCTTCGGTGTGAAGCGAAGGTTGCCAGCTCTGCCTTGCCTTCAAGGTGGGTGAACGAGAGGTGCGTGGAGGAGGGGTGCGTGAGCGGTCACGGATGTCGGATGGGCCTGTCGGACGCAGTCAGAAGGGCCACACACTCCCGGGGCGGCTCGACAGAGCGCGGGCACGGTCGACCCGTCCTCGGTCCGGCGCAGGTGACAGACCGCCATTTCCTGCAGGAAGACCGGCCCGTGGCCCACGGTTCCATGGACCCCCCGGGGTGATCGGTTTGAGACTTCGCCGGTGGCAGGTCTCGCCGCATTCCGGTCATGCCACGGCGTGCAGATAGCGGGCCCGCCCGCCCCAACGGCCGGGGCAGCTCGGCGACAGTCGGCTGGGCGCGCTCGGCCTGGCTCCCGGAGAACTTCTGCCCGGGTGGCCGGCCGACGCCGGCGAAGGCCGGCCTGATCGAGCTGTTACGGCTGCTCGACCAGACCCGCGCCTCCGGTGTCGTGATGAGCCCGCGCGAGGAATCGGCCTGCTGACCGGGATCAGCTCACGTTCTTCACCTGCTCCGGGACCGCGATCTGCTCCGGGACCGCGATCTGCTCCTCCGGCCCGTGTGCGGGCGGGACCTCGTGACTTCGGCCCAGGTGATGGAAGAGCAGGTTCAGCGTGACGGCCATCAGGCAGCCTGCCGAGATGCCCGAGCTCAGCACGGTCGCGACCTGCTCGGGGAAGGCATGGTAGAAGTCAGGGAAGGCGATCGGGAAGATCCCGAAGGCCAGGCTGACCGCCACGATGACCGCGTTCGATCCGGCACTCAGGTCCGCCTTGCCGAGCGTGCGGATGCCCGCCACCGCCACCGAGCCGAAGAGCACCACGCCCGCCCCGCCGAGCACCGGCTGCGGCACCAGCGAGACCAGCGCGCCGACCGGTGGCAGCAGACCCATCACGATCAAAAAGACCCCGGCCAGCGCGACCACGTATCTGCTGCGGATCTTGGTCAGCGCCACCAGCCCGATGTTCTGTGCGAAGGCCGAGCAGATGAAGCCGTTGAACACCCCACCGAACGCCGTCGCCAGCCCGTCCGCGCGCAGGCCGCCCGCGATCGTGCGGTCGTCCGCGGGCCGCTCCACGACCTCACCGAGCGCGATCATGTCGGCGGTGGACTCGGTCATCGAGACCACCATCACCACCAGCATGGAGATGATCGAGGCCGCCTCGAAGCGAGGTGCACCGAAGGCGAACGGGTGCGGCAGTTCGAAGACCGGCAGGCTGCTGAGCGCGTGCATGTCGACCTTGCCGAGCGGGATCGCCGCGAGGGTGCCGACCAGCAGGCCGAGCAGGATCGAGATCCGTTGCAGGAAGCCGTGCAGGAAGCGGTTGAAGAGCAGCACGGCGACCAGCGTGAGCCCCGCGAGGCCCAGATTGACCAGCGAACCGTAGTCCGCCGCATGGGAGTTGCCGCCCTGCGCCCAGTTTCCGGCCACCGGGAGCAGTGAGATCCCGATCAGCGTGATCACCGTGCCGCTGACCACCGGCGGGAAGAACCTGACGAGCCGGCAGAAGACCGGGGCCAGCAGGAAGCAGCAGAGCCCCGCGATCAGGGTGGAGCCGAAGATCAGCGGCAGCGCGGCGCCCTTCTTCGCCCCGACCACGGCAAGGATCGGTGAGACGACGGCGAAGGAAACGCCGTTGACGAAGGGCAGCCGCGAGCCGATCCGCCAGACGCCCAGCGTCTGCAGGAGGGTGGCGACGCCTGCGATGACCAGGCTGGCGGCGAGCAGGGTGGTGAGCTGCGCGGCGGTCAGTCCGGCCGCTGCGCCGATGATCAGCGGTGGCGCGGCCACCCCGGCGTACATGCTGGCTACGTGCTGGAGCGCGACGGTCGCCATCCGGCCGGGTGGCAGTACCTCGTCGACGGGATGCCGTGACGCCTCAGTCTCAAGCGATGTCTGGCCTTCCACCTGCTGTTCCTCCACATCTGGCAGTGGCTTCGGGCCCGGGAACGACTACCGAGCTGCGGGACGAGCGCGGTGACGCTGGGACGACCCCGGCGGACGGCAGTGTCGTCATCCACCCGCCGGAGCTGCCAGAACAGATCCGACCCATAAGGAAATCCACAATGCGGAATCGCGATTCCGCGTTCAACGAAATGTAGAAAGCGTCCCCCGGGTCGTCAATGCCTCCTACTCGACCGACACACACTGGGCGCAAGTCTGGAGTTTCCTCCAACGGCCACTCGGCGCTGCTTCCAAGGGGGAGCCGGGACCTCCACCGACGGGGCGTTCGACACCTCCGGGCGGCGGGCTGGGGTCGCAGCAGAATGTCCTCCCCGCCGACGCGAGAGTGCTCCGATTCACGGTGAACGTCATCCCGGACCCCGACCATGCGGAGCCCGCCGACACCCTGAAGTGACGCGCAACGAGCACCTGGTGCTGGCCCACGCGGTGCACTCCGCCCTCTGAGCGCACCGGTAGCCGCACCGTCGTGCGGTCGGGGTGCGCACCTGATGCGGTGGCCGGGCCGGTTGAGGGCGACGCAGTTCTCTTTGACACGGACCGTGGTCAAGGAGAAGTGCGGCGGGTGCGCATCGGGGGGTGCGCGGCATAGCCCCCGGCGATGCTGTGCACTCCTGGCTGGTGGACTCCACTCGGTGGAGTGGATGCCGGGCATCGTCGGTGCGCACGACGACATCGGGTTCGCCCGGTGGCCGGCCGCCCGGCCTCGGTGCGGTCCGGGCTGCTGCAGGTGGTGCGCCTGCTGGTCGTCCTCACGCACCGGGGCGTGGGCGACGAGCTGCGTCGGCATCGCCCTGGTCGGCTTAGCGGTCCGCGCGGGCGCAGGAGTCGTCAGCCGCCTCGGCAAACGCGTCCTGGAGGTGACACAGCCGCTCGGCCGTGAGATCCAATGCTTCCACGTCCGTGCGGGACTCCCCCAAAGCCCGCAGCGCCGTCAGGTCGATCGCCTCCCCAGGCTCAGCCTCCGGCTCCTGGCCGCCGTGCTCGGGGCCGGCGACCAGGGGCCCGAGCAACTCCTCGGGCATCGCCGCCTGCTGATGCGCGACGACGTCGTACGCCTGGGAGTCTTGCACGCGGCCTTGCACGACCGTACGCGCCACAGTCACTCGTTCCCGAAGGTGTCCCAGACCGCCTTGGCGAGCGCGGAGACCGCACCACCGACTGCGGCCACGGCGGCCTTCCTCAGGAGTTGGCGGCGCAGATCCGCCTCTGGTTTTGGTCACGAGGCGTGGCAGCACTCGGGCACGACTCTGGGAGGCACCTTGCGGGTGGAGCGGCGCTGCGCGGTTGTGTCCGAGGTCCGCGTTGACCACTGACGATTCGGTCGTGGTGGCGCAAGGGCGGCTCCGGCCACAGGATCTCTCGAAGGGCCCACTCCCCTCAGCTGAGGCTGTGCCATGAAATCTAGGCTCTACAGGTGCCGTGACGAGATTTCAGCCTGCCTCTATTTCTCCTGGTAATGGTGGCGCAGGGCATAGCGGACGGCGTCGGCGCGGGAGTGCAGGTCCGCCTTGGCGAACAGGTTGTTGATGTGCGTCTTCACCGTGGCCTCGCTGATCACCAGTCGCGCCGCGATCTCCGGGTTGCGCAGGCCCTCGCCGATCAGCCCGAGTATCTCGCGTTCCCGCGCGGTCAGGTTGGCGGTCCGGTCGTCGGGCGGGGACGGGGCGGTGGCCGGTTGCGGAGTGGCCGGTGTGGGCGCGGGTCGGGAGGCGAGGGTCAGCAGGCGGCGCTGTACCTCGGGGGCGAGCACGGTCTGGCCCTGGGCCGCGGTGCGCACGGCGTTCAGGATCGTGTTGCGATCGGCCTCCTTGGTCAGGTAGCCGTTCGCACCGGCCTGCAGCGCGGCCAGGATGGACTCGTCGTCGTCGAAGGTGGTCAGCACGAGGATGTTGCTGTCCGGTCGGTCCCGGCGGATCCGCTGCGTCGCCTCCACGCCGTCCATGACCGGCATGTTGAGGTCCATCAGCAGCACGTCGGGATGGTGCCCCTCGGCGGCCGCGACCGCTTCCGCGCCGTTGGCCGCGGTGGCCACCACGGTCACGTCCTCGGCGAGGTCGAGCATGACCGCGAGGGCCTCGCGGATGGTCGCCTGGTCGTCGACGACCACCAGGGTGATGGCGGCGGTGCGGTTGCCGGTCATCGGGGCAGCTCCAGTTCCACGGTCCAGCCGCCCTCCCGGGTCGGCTCCGCCTGCAGGGTCCCGCCCAGCAGGGCGGCGCGTTCGCGCATGCCGACCAGGCCGACCCCGGTGCCGCCGGCCAGCTCGCCTCGGCGGGGCCCGGTTGCGGGCCCGTTGCGCACGGTCAGCGTGACGCGGTCGGCGGTGAGGGCCAGGCGCATGCTGCGCTCCGCGCCTGGAGCGTACTTGGCCGCATTGGTGAGCGCCTCCTGCGCGGCCCGGACGACCGTGTGCGTCGCCTCGGCACCGATGGCATCGCTTTTACCACCCGCACCGGTGATCGCGAAGTCGACCCCGTGCTGTTCGGCGAGTTGGCGCAGTGTGTCCGGCAGCGGCAGGGTGTCCTCGCGCAGGGCGTGCACCGCGCGGCGGGTCTCGCCGATACTGTCCACGGCGAGCGCGCGAGCCCGGCGCACGGCCGCTGTTGCCTCCTCCTCTCGGCCGCCCTCGTGCAGCGCGTCGGCCAGGTCCAGTTGCATCGCGATCCCGGACAGCGAGTGGCCGAGCACATCGTGGATCTCGCGGGCGATGCGTCCGCGTTCGATCAGCGCGGCCTCGCGTGCCTCGGACTCCCGGGCGCGCTGGGCCTCCTCAGCCGCGTGCTCGGCGCTGCGCAGCGCGTCGAGCCGGTACCGCGTGGACATTCCGATGTAGACGGGCAGACCGACGGACAATAAAGCCCACCACGGCCACTGCGGTGCGTCAGGCACCCGGAGTTGGACGAGCCAGGTTGCGCCGGTCGCGACGAGCGAACCGGTCACGGCGACACCGATGGCGGCCCGGGGGGAGTCGAGCTTCCGGCCCGCCGTTGACGCGGCGATGTACGGGAGGAGCGAGGCCGCGTCGGTCGCGTGTACGAGCGGCAGCAGCATCGAACCGGACAGCATCGAGGCGGTTGTCGCGGCGAGCTGCTGACGGTTGCTCAGTCGGGTCAACGGGAACAGCGATCCGACCGCGCCGATCGAGGCGAGGACGAACAGCGGCAGCGCGAGAGTGGGCAGCAGGATGCGGCGGGACGGCCACTGGGCGATGGTCAGGGTGATCGCGACGATGGTAAGGACCGGCCGGACCGCTTCGTCCCAGAAGGGCCCGGTCGGAGCCGTCGGCCGCTTTTCGGTGCTGGTCATCGTGGCGGGGTCCAGATCGTCAGTGGTGGTCGCGAGGCGCCTCGGATCGAGTGTTCCATCCGGACACCTGGTTCTGACCCCACATCACTTGATGGCCGCGGCGCATCGATCGGTAGAGGGCCGCCAGGCCCTCGGCCAGGATGCCCAGCCCGAGGGTGAGCAGCAGGCCGTCGCCGATCGTGCCCGCGTTCTTCGGGTCGAGCGAGTGGAGTGCGAACTTTCCGCCGAACCCGACCGCCAGGTTCAGTGCCCACAGCGCTGCCGTGATGCCCGTGTACTGGACGAAGGCGTAGCCGTCGTGCCGGGAGATGCGCATGCTGGCGCCGCGCAGTGCTCCGAAGGCGACGCTGATCGCCGTGGCGGCGGCCAGGTACAGCACGGACGACGGTGTGCGGACCACCCCGGACACTTCCGACAAGCCGATCAGGCCCAGCACGGCCGGCAGCACCAGCATCCGCTTGCCCTGTGCCGGCTCCCCCGCCATGCGGCGGACCAGCAGGTAGCCCACCGCCGCCACGACCAACACGATCTCCACCGGACCGCTCACCTCAATCGCCTCCGCTGATCCGCACGTTCGAAGTGCTCTGGCGGAGAAGCTAGAACCTCCCGGCACGGACGTCCTGCGGCGAGTGGTGTAGATCCGGGTGGAGACGACTCCACCCGGATCTACGGCGGACGCCGCATGTCCGGCACCGCGGACTGACATAGCGTCGGCATCGTTCGAAACGGGAAATTCCGCCGGCTGTCGCTGCCTTCATTTCCCGGCCCGGAAAAGAACGTCAACCCTCCTCCTGCCCATTCACGACTGGGAGTTCCCATGTCCTCGAACCCGTCCGGTCCGGCTGCCCGCACCGAAACCGGCACCAGCGCACGGCGGTCCGGCTCCGTGATGCGTGCGATGGTCTCCACGCTCTTCTACGATGTCGGCCTTTCGGTCATCGCCTACTTCGCCGCCGAACTGCTCGGTGCGAACACCTATCTCGCGCTGCTGGCAGGCACCGTCGTCGCCGGCTTACGCGTGCTCTGGGTGGCGATCCGGCAGCGCCGCATCGACCCGTTCGCGCTGTTCCTGGTCTTCCTGTTCGGCGCGAGTCTGCTGCTGAGTTTCACCACGGGTGACGCCCGGTTCGTCCTCGCCAAGGACTCGGCGCAGTCCGCCACAGCCGGCTTGGTGCTCGTCGGCAGCTGCCTCGTCAGGCGTCCTCTCGCCTACTACGCCGCCCTGCGATTCGCCCGCGAGGCCGGCTCGGAGCAGGCGGCACAGTTCCGGGCCACCGCGGATACGAGCGCCATGCGGGCCCGCTGGCGCCGCGTCACCCTGGTCTGGGGCACCACGCTGCTGATCGACGCCGCGCTGCGCATCGCAGCCGTCTACCTGCTGCCGATCCGAGTCGCATCCAACGTCTCGCAGCTGCTCATGGTCACCTTCATGGGCGGGCTGACGCTGTGGACCGTCTGGTCGATGAAGAGAGAGCAGGCCGAGCTCGGGAAGGCCGGGCCGCAGCGCGACACAGCCGGCTCCTGACGGATGCGACGGTCATCGCCACCGGGAAGGGAGCTTGTCATGCGGGTCGTTGTCGACCTGAACCGCTGCCAGAGCTACGGGCAGTGCGTGTACGCGGCGCCGAAGGTGTTCCGGTTCCGGGGCACGGAGTCGCTGGAGTACGACCACGTGCCGGACCCGGAGTCCGACCGGGCCGCGGAGCGGGCCGCTGTGGCCTGCCCGATGCGGGCGATCACCCTGGGTCGGGCGGCCGGCGTCGGAGAGGTGTGGGAATGACCGGCCCGAACCGAGGGAGCCTCCGGCGGATTGTCATCATCGGCGCGTCGCCGGCGGGCCTGCACACCGCGGAGTCGCTGCGGGCGAACGGGGTCACCGGCGCGCTCGTGCTGATCGGTGACGAGCCGCACGAACCCTACGACCGCCCGCCGCTGTCCAAGGCGGTGCTGTCCGGATGGATCGGCACCGACCGGGTGCAGCTGCCGCGGAGCCGGGACCTGAACGCCCGCTGGCTGCTCGGCGTGGCCGCGACCGGGCTCGAGCGGCCCGACCGCTCCGTGCACCTCGCCGACGACCACTCCGTCCGCTTCGACGCGCTCGTCATCGCCACCGGATGCCGGGTCCGGCCCTGGCCGGTCGCCGACGAGGCCGCGCTCGGCGGGGTGCATGTGCTGCGGGGCCGCGACGACGCCGACCGGTTGCGCGCCGACCTCGCCGCCGGGCCGTTCCGGGTGCTCGTCATCGGCGGCGGCTTCACCAGCTCGGAGGTGGCGTCGAGCTGCCGGGACCTCGGCATCCCAGTCACCGTTACCCACCGCGGCACCGCGCCGCCGGCGGGCGCGCTCGGCGGGACCGTCGGGGCGGTCATCGGGCGCGGCAGCGGGCGCACGGGGTGGACCTGCGCCTCGGCACCACCGTCAGCGCGCTGGAGAGCGGTACCAACGGCCGGCTGCGGCGGGCCCGGCTGTCCAACGGGGATGACGTCGAGGCCGATGTCGCCACGTCGAGACTGCGTTCCTCAAGCGGATCTACGTGCTGTTCTTCATCGAGCACGGCACCAGGCTCGTCCACATCGCAGGGGCCACGGCGAACCCGACGGTTTCGTGGGTCGCCCAGCAGGCCCGGAACCTGGTCATGGATCTGGGCGACAGAGCCGAACAGGTGCGGTTCCTCATCCGAGACGCGACGCGAAGTTCACCGGTGCCTTCCATGAGGTGTTCACCTCACTTGGTGCCCGGGTGATCCGGACACCGGTCCGTGCACCGTGGGCGAACGCAATCGCCGAACGCTGGGTCGGCACCGTCAGGCGCGAATGCACCGACCGGCACCTGATCTACAACGAGCAGCACCTGCGCGGGGTGCTCACCGCTTACGAGCACCACTACAACACCCATCGCCCGCACCGGGCACGAGACCGGCGACCGCCTCAACCGCTACCGGCGGCTCCGGCCGACCTGAATCACGTCTGGCTCACGCAGCCAAGCCGTTGACGGACCACCGGCCTCAACTGCAACGGCAACCCGCTCAACCCGTTCCCGGGCGTCGCGCCGAAGCACGCCGACGACCTGCGCCGCACCATCCGCCTCGCCGGTCTGCTCGGGGTGAGACACGTCGTCACCATGTCCGGCACCCCGGGCTCCGACCCCGATGCCAAGTACCCCTCCTGGGTGCCGGCGAGTGCCCGACCCAGAAGCCGTTTGAGGCCTGGTGAGCCATCGATTGCTGGGCACCAGAAGCGGCTGACGAGTTCCGCATATCGTGTCCCGTCCCGTCAGGCCAGCCGGGGGCCGCGGCCACCTTGCGTCCTGTGGGTACGGGATCGGCAAACGCCCTCCGTGGCGTGTGTCCGGGTCGTGCTTCCGCACCATGGCCTGTTCAACGTCAGCGTGCCCTCGCACGCTCCGTTCGGGGTGAGCGGCTTGGTGAAGATGAGGACATCCTCATGCTGGATCACCGCGAGCGGGATGCCCCGGCGGCTGGCGTCGCGCAAGCTCTTCATCTGGAACAACGACGGCCGGGTGATCATACGGCTGTCGCGGATGCCCGCGAGGAGGGCCACGCAGCGTTCGGTGGGAGTCAGGCCGGCGGCTTTCCCGGCGGCCAGGACTGCCTACGGCAAGTCGATGAGTTCACGGCGTTCGCGCCACGGGCGGGTGGTGAACACGACAGCGCCGCCAGGCCTCAGCATCAAACGACACTGGGCGAGGATTTCGGTGAAGGCGTCCAGGAGCCGGTCGGTGGAGACGTGGGCGAGGTTGGAGCGGTCGTGGCTGTAGCGGTAGTCCTTCTTGACAACGCCGCGTTCACCGGTGTCGCGGCTGGAGCGGACCTGCCCGTACACGGAGCTTCCGTACGGCGGTGAGGTCACCACGAGGTTTACCTCGCCGTGGAGGGCGGCGGGGATGAGCTGGGTGAGTTTTCGGGCGTCGCCGCAGTGCACGGCGCCGGCGCTGGTGCCGTCCAGAGCGGCCACATCTCCGGCATCCATGTGATCCGCAGCCGTGGCGGCGATCACGTTCGGGGACCGCATTGGCCGCGGCGAACAGTTACATACCGCCTTCTTGCAGCGACCAACTTGGCGCCAAACGACCCGCTGAAGGGCCTCGCTGAGATATTCCGCATAACGGACATTTAAGTGGATGGCATACCTCACACTTTCATAGTTCATTGTTCAACTAAATGAGGAGTAGTGTCACGAGTGCCTGATCCAAGGCGGCCACTGCCACTCGCTTCGGCGGGTTGCATGGTGTTCAAGGAGGAAAAAAATCATGGGTTACAGGATTGTGCGCCGCGTAGCTGTCGCAGCCGCCTCTGTGGCGGTCGCGGCAGCGGGACTCCTCGCCGCAGGGGGACCAGCCTCGGCAGCGACCGTCACGAGTAGCGAACCGGCGGCTGCCCTCGCGTCTCACTCGGCGCAGTACACCAACGCCCTTGAAAACAGGAACGGACACCGGAGCGAAGGCCGAGGTTGGCACGACGACCACGGCCGCGACTCCTGGGTCCGCCGGGTCGATGAGAATCGTAGCCCGGCCCGCCGCTATGACGGCGACGGCCAGCGCGCCGACCGCGAGATCCTCCGCTGGTACAACGACCAGATCTCGTGGTTCCGTGACAACGACGGAAACCGCTACCAGGTGCGGCGGCATGAGGAGCATGCCTACCGTTGGGACCACCGCCGTTGGCTCCTGTGGACCACCGGGGACACCGGATTCCGTGACGTCCGCGAGCACCGCAACGAAGGCTACGCCCACCACGGGTAGGCAGCCGATGAACACAGGCCCGACGTCGGCACCGACGGCCGCCGCAGTCCGTCACTCCCGGGTTCCTGACGCCTCTCGGGATACCTGGCCCATGCGGGCAGCGGAAAGAAGGACCGTAACAAGAGCCGCCCTAACCAGTGCGGATCGATGACACCTGCGCCGGATCAGGGGAACCGGCACAGGAACCACCGGTTTTGGTGGAGCCGGTGACGCGCAGGGGACGTCGACGACGCCGTACCCTGCGGTGGGGGCGCCTCGCCAGTCGCCATGAGCGGCGGCGGCTGACACAGCGACAGCGCCCCCACACAGTCCAGCGGGTGCTGCGCAACAACGCACCGCACGCTGGTCACAAATCGGCAACCGACGGTTTGTCGCTGACGCAGTCCTGAGTAACTGGCCGATCTCCGCTGGGTCCGGGCCGTCGGCATCGGCGGCCTCCTGGCGCCTGCCCAGCAGCTTCTATGAACGCCGTCGCCGCTGGGTCGGCGTCGAGAAAACGGGACGCTCACACCCCATGAGCGGGCGGCACTCGCGCTCGCGGAAGCGGTCAACAGCCCAGCGGGCGCCTTCGCGCAAGTCAGCTCTCGCGCACTCGCCGCACGCGCTGAGCAAGGGCGAGATCTTGGCGTCGACCTCGCCCGTCGGCACCCTGTCGGTCTTCGACTTCCAGACGCCCATTCCGTACCGTTCGGGACGGAGCGCACCGGATGGCTGATGACGAACATGGACTCCGGGATCGAGCAACCTCGGGCCAGCGGAGCCAATGTCATCGTCTCGCCCTTCCCCGCCCCGGTGGGCCGAGACGCGGTCATCCAGTTTCCCGGTGGGGTCAACACTCAGTTGTACTGGCACACCACACCACCGGCCTACAAGCCGCTGCAGACCGTCCCGGAAAACCGCGTGTACCTGCCGCCGGATGCAGTCAGCGCCTTTCTGCGCTCCTACCTGAAGTTCACCAGCGGCGTGGTCGAGTCCGATGCTCCAAAGGCGAATGCGAGCGAGATCGGTCAGCCCTCGCAGACGTTCCGCAGGATCCGCCTCACCTCTCCCTTCGGCAGGACCGTCATCTCGGTGACCAACGGACACCTGCCCTACCCGTACAGGCATGAGACCACGGGGTACAAGGTCGCGAACCTCGCGACGACACTGAGCAAGGCCAAGGCCGCCGGCCGCCACGGTGCTGTCCGGTCCCCACCTCTCGGGCGGCCGCCACAGCGCCATCGCCGAGTTTCCCGGTCATTCAGCGGCACGGCCCTCATAAGATCAACCTGAAACCGTCAACCAGCCGACTGGCGTTCACCTCGGTCTGAACGCATGAACGGTGCCGAATGAGACGGAAACTGAGACGGTACGACGGATGGCTGCGCACTCCTCACCAGGTGGATGTCGCGAGCCTCGCGTCAGGGGGCAACGCTACTTACGACATGGCAGCGCTTGCGAAGGAGCGCAAGCTGGGGGGAGTGCAGGGAGATACCTGGCGATCCATCAGGCGAGGCGAGCTGTACCTATCACATCGAGGGCCGCCGGCGGTTGCGGCGACAGGAAGACCTCACCGGCTTCGCATCCGCGCCCACCGCGGGGGCGAGAGTCTCTTCCTCGAGCGCGGATACGAACAGGTCCGCATCCCGCGAGATCGAGCCAGCCGTGCCCTGAGGCCGGAGACAGCGAGCAGGGGGCGGGCGGCCGCTGATTCAGCGCTTCACAGTTCCAACCCTGAATGCGAGGCAGCCGTGATCAGGAGCCGCAGCGGCACTTTCCGCGGCAACCAGTTCGGCAACACTCATGGTGATGGGTGCCCTGCGATCACATTCGCAGGTCCGTGAGATCACGGGCTCCCGCTGACCGACCCTTTTCCCAGGCAGCGGAAGCGGGAGCCGGGCGCGCGGAACCATATCTGCCCTCGACGCAGCAATTAGTTTATAATTCAATTTCTGGCGAGACGCTGCAAGGAGGTCGTACCGTGGCAGAGCTCGGACTCGCCGACACGCTGGGTATCCTGCGGCAGCCCGGCGTAGAGCCGCAGCACAGCAGCGCAGGGCTCGGTTGGGATCACCTCTACCTCTCCTGCCAGAAGGAACAGCCCTACCGCGCTCGCTTCGAACCGGCCCCCACCCACCTGCTGATCCTGCATCTCAGCGGACCGGTGACCGTCCGCAGGGGCCAGGGGCCGAAGGCGCGGTCGCGGGCGGTCCCACGCGGTGGGCTGTTCGTGCAGTCAGCTGGCCAAACGCTGTCCGTGGAACTCGCCGGACGGCTCGACACCGTGCACGTCTATCTGAGCGACGAGGCGTTGCGCGAGGCCAACGACGGGCGGCCGGTCCAGCTGTCCGAGGACCTGGGTGCCGTCGATCCGTTGGCCGAACAGCTCGTCCTGGCCTTGGCGGGGGTTGCACGGGATTGGCAGCCGTCGGCGCGCACCTACGTCGACCACCTCGCCGGCATGCTCGCCGCGCAGCTCGTACGGCGGCACGCTGCCGGGCCCGCCGAGCCGCCTCCCGGCCCGTCCGGATTGAGCGACCGGCAGCTTGTGGCGGTCAGGGAGCTCATGGAGGATCGGCTCGCCGAGGCACTGCCGATCGCGGATCTGGCCGCCGCCGCCTCACTGAGCCGCAGCCAGTTCACCCGGCAGTTCAGGGCGAGCACCGGACAGTCGCCGCACCAGTACCTGCTCGCGCTGCGCCTGGAGCAGGCATGCCGAATGCTGCGCACGGGTTCCGCCCCCATCGGGCAGGTGGCGGTCGAATGTGGTTTCTCGCACCAGGAACACCTGACACGAGCGATGCGCGCCAGGCTGGGGACCACCCCGGCCGCCCTGCGCCGCGCGGGTTGAGAGGTGAAGGGGCACCCCCCGCGCCCGTCTCAGCGGCGTCAGCGTTCCAGGACCAGCGCCAGTGCCTGGCCCACCCCGATGCACAGGGCCGCCAGCCCAGTCCCGGATCCCGCCGCGGCCAGCTGATGCGCGACCGCGCCGGTGATGCGGGCGCCCGAGGCTCCCAGCGGATGGCCGATGGCGATGGCCCCACCGCGCGGGTTGACGACCTCCGGGTCGAGTTCGGGCAGCGCGACCAGGCAGGCCAGAGCCTGTGCGGCGTACGCCTCGTTGAGTTCGATCGTGTGCAGTTCGTCGGGAGCGACCGACGCCTTCCCGAGCACCTTGCGGATCGCGTCCACCGGGCCGAGTCCGAAGTACTGCGGCTCGATGCCCGTCACCGCCGCCGCCCGCACCCGCGCCAGTGGTTCGCGGCCGGTCGCCGCGAGCCCCTCCTCGTCGGCGAGCAGCAGCGCGGCCGCCCCGTCGTTGAGCGGCGAGGCGTTGCCGGCTGTGATCGTGCCGTCCTCGATGAAGGCCGGCCTGAGCCGGGCGAGGGCCTCCAGGGAGGTGTCGTCCCGGATGCCCTCGTCACGGGGCAGGTCCACCCCCTCGACGGGGACGACCTCTCCCGCATACCTGCCCTCACGCCAGGCACGGGCGGCGTTGCGGTGGCTGGCCAAGGCGAACGCGTCCTGTGCCTCTCGGGTGACGGCGTACTTGGCGCCGACGAGTTCCGCGCTCTCGCCGAGGGGGATGGTCCACTCCGCCGGCATCCGCGGGTTCACCATCCGCCAGCCGAGCGTCGTCGAGTACAGCTGCTGGTCCGTCGCCGGAAAAGCACGCTCCGGCTTCGGCAACACCCACGGCGCGCGGCTCATGGACTCGACGCCGCCGGCCACCGCAATGGACGCGTCACCGAGCGCGATCGCTCGGGCCGCCTGGACGACTGCCTCCATACCGGATCCGCACAGCCGGTTGACCGTGGCACCCGGCACGGTGACCGGGAGTCCTGCGAGCAGCGCGGCCATCCGGGCCACGTCGCGGTTCTCCTCGCCCGCTCCGTTGGCGTTTCCGAGAAGCACGTCGTCGATGCGCCCCGGGTCCAGGTCGGGACTGCGGTCCAGGAGGGCGCGCAGCACACCGGCGGCGAGATCATCGGGGCGTACGCCCGCAAGGGCGCCGCCGTAGCGGCCGAAGGGGGTGCGCACGGCGTCGACGACGTACACGTCACGCGGTCTCTCGATCATCAGTGGCTCCCTGCAGGACTGGGGTGGAAGTTCAGCGGTGTCAGGTCGGCGATCTCGTCGGCCGTCACACCTGGGGCGGTTTCGACGAGCCGGAGTCCGGTCGGCGTGATGTCGAGGACGCACAGGTCGGTGATGATCCGGTCCACGCAGGCCCGGCCCGTCAGCGGCAGGGTGCAGTTCTCGACGATCTTGTGGCTGCCGTCCCTGGCGGTGTGTTCCATCAGTACGACGACCCGGCGGGCGCCGTGGACGAGGTCCATCGCACCGCCCATGCCCTTGATCATCTTTCCGGGTACCGCCCAGTTGGCCAGGTCGCCGCGGACCGAGACCTGCAGCGCGCCCAGGACGGCGGTGTCGATGTGACCGCCGCGAATCATCCCGAAGGACAGCGAGGAGTCGAAGAAGGACGCCCCCGGCCGCACGGTCACCGTCTCCTTGCCCGCGTTGATGAGGTCGGCGTCGACCTCGTCGGGTGACGGATACGGTCCGACGCCGAGCAGGCCGTTCTCCGAGTGCAGGACGACGTCGATGTCTGTCGGCAGGTGGTCGGCCACGCGGGTGGGCAGGCCGATGCCGAGGTTGACGTAGTCGCCGTCCCGCAGCTCGCGCGCAGCGCGCGCTGCCATCTCGTCCCTGGTCCAGCTCATCGCTCGCGCACCGTCCTCTTCTCGATTCCCTTGTCGGCCGCCTGCTCGGGGGTCAGCGCCACGACACGCTGGACAAACACCCCGGGCAGATGGATCTCGTGGGGGTCGAGTGCTCCCGGCTCGACGAGTTCCTCCACCTCGGCCACGGTGATGCGCCCGGCCATCGCGGCCAGCGGGTTGAAGTTGCGTGCCGCACGGTGGAAGACGAGGTTGCCGTGCCGGTCTCCGCGCGCGGCTCTGACCAGCGCGAAGTCGGTGGTGATGGCGTGCTCCAAGATGTGGTCGACGCCATGAAAGGTCCGTACCTCCTTGGGTGGCGATGCCATGGCGACGGATCCGTCCGGCGCGTACCGCCACGGCAGCCCGCCCTCCGCGACCTGCGTGCCGACGCCGGCCGGGGTGTAGAAGGCCGGGATTCCGCAGCCACCCGCCCTGAGCCGCTCTGCGAGCGTGCCCTGCGGCGTCAGCTCGACCTCCAGCTCGCCCGCGAGGTACTGGCGGGCGAACTCCTTGTTCTCACCGATGTACGAGCCCGTGACCCGGGCAATGCGGCCCGCGGCCAGCAGGATGCCGAGGCCGCGGCCGTCCACGCCGCAGTTGTTCGACACCACGGTCAGACCGCTCGCCCCGCTCTCGTACAGGGCGCCGATGAGCACCTCGGGGACACCGCTCAGCCCGAAGCCGCCGACGGCGAACGACCGTCCGTCCGCCACGTCCGCCAGGGCCTCCGCGGCCGTGGCCATCACCTTGTCCATACCGCTCTCTCCTACCGGTCCAGCACCCGACGCAGCGCGCCGAGCAGTTCGTCCTGGGCCGACTGCGCGCTCTCGGGGGCGGTGGCGCGGCGCCAGGCGACGTAGCCATCGGGGCGCACCAGCAGCACGCCGTCCTCGGCGATCTCGTTGACTCGGCTCCATTCGCCATACGCGTCACGGCAGTTGTCGTGGCCGATGCGCACCACCCGCAGCGGAAGGCAGAGCTCTGTCCGGCAGGCGGTCGCGGCGGTGTCCCAGACGCCGCCCGACAGGCCGGTCAGCACGGTGAAGGTGCCGTCACCGATGACGTCCAGCGTGGACAGACGCTCTCCGTGGGCGTCGACGAGCCACGCGTGCGGCAGCTTCGCGCCGGGCCGGGTGGTCGCCCGGGCCACCAACTCGGGGTCCTGCTCCCAGACTTCGGCCGGTCCGTCGTCGGAAAGCACCGCCGAGGAGGCGTAGCGCTGGTTCATCTCCACGCCGTGCGCGTTGAACTCGTAGTTCTTGAGCTGGATCGCTTCTTCAAGAAGGCGCCGCTTCTCGCCGGCCTCGGGCGTCTGCGCCCCGAGCGCCGCGAGCCCTTCGGCGATGGCCTGCTCGTCGCTGCCGCCTCCGACGCCCAGCACTTCGAAGATAGGGCCGAACTGGTCACGGCTGAGGTTGGCCCGCTCGACGATCTGCCGCCCGACGGGCGCGCGTTCGGCCGTGTAGCTGTCGAGCAGCGCTTCTCCGGCCTCCCCGCGGATCACCATGGCGAGCTTCCAGGCGAGGTTGTAGGAGTCCTGGACGGAGGTGTTGGAGCCGAGCCCGTTGGACGGCGGATGACGGTGCACGGCGTCGCCGGCGCAGAAGACACGCCCGGACGAATACACCGTGGCGTAGCTGTGGTTGACCGTCCACAGCGAGGTCGATGTGATCTCGACCGGCAGGTGGGGGTCACCGACGAGATCACGTACGATCTGCCGCGCCGCCTTCTCGTCCACCTCTGGCGGCGGTTGCTCGATGTCATAACCCCACACCAGCAGCCACTCGTTCCACGGACGGACCATACGGACCAGGCCCATGCCGATGCCGCCGGTCTCTGCCCCGGGCCGCAGCACCCAGTACAGAACACTGGGCCGGTGGGCGCAGTAGCGGGTGAGGTCTGCCTTGAAGACGATGTTCATGCTGCCGGCCTTGGCCATGCGCCCGTCGAAGGGCAGGCCGAGCTGCTCGGCGACCGTGCTGCGCCCTCCGTCCGCGCCGATCAGGTAGCGGGCCCGCACGGTGAACTCGTCGCCGCGGACCCGGTCACGCAGGACGGCGGTGACGCCATCGGCGTCCTGGGTGAAGCCGATGAACTCGGTGTCGAAGCGGACCTTGGCGCCGCGGGACGCCGCGTTGCTCACCAGGATCGGCTCCAGGTAGGTCTGCGGCAGGTCGATCATCTCGCAGGGGCTCTTCGAGGCGTATTCGGTGGCCGAGGCGGGCCCCGTGCCCCAGCTGCGGATGCGGCCGATCTCCTGCCCGGTCAGCGAGGTGCACAGCACCGTGTCACCCATGAGGTGGGACGGGCTGCCGAACGTCAGTGCCTCGGATTCGACGCCGAGGTCGCGCAGCACTTCCATGGTGCGCTGGTTGGTGATGTGGGCCCGCGGCGTGTTGGCAAGCCAGCCGTATTTCGTCACCAGCAGGGTGCGGACGCCGTAGGTGGCCAGCGCCAGGGCGGCCGAGCCGCCAGCGGGGCCGCTGCCGACGACGATGACGTCGGTGTCGTACGCGCGTCGCGCATCGGTGATGGTCATGAGTGGGCGCTCCTCGGTCATCCGGCCAGGGGGGCGATGCGGAAGGTGTAGTGGAGGCGACGCCACTCCCCCTCGACATGGCGGCCGTCGGGGGTGGGGCCGGTCTGCGGCGCGAAGTCGACGACGAGCTCGTCCTTGACGCCGAAGACGGTGTCGCTGTCCAGATAGGCGCCGCCTGACACGAACAGCTGTGTGACGAGCCGGCGGTGGCCGGGTGCGTCGATCATGAAGTGGAGATGTGGTGCCCGGTAGGGGTGACGCTCCACCGCGCCGAGCATGTGCCCGACCGGTCCGTCGTCGGGGATCGGGTACTCCGAGGGCAGGATGGACCAGAACGTGATCCGCCCGTCGGCGTGGGTGCGCAACCGGGCTCGCAGCACCGGTCCGTCCAGATCGGGGAGTTGGACGTCGTAGAAGCCCTCTTTGTTGGACTGCCACACGTCCACGACCGCGTCTTTGACTGGCTCGCCGTCGGTGCCGGTGATCCGCACGTCCGCCCAGAGCGGGACGCCGGGCAGCCCGGCGGAGATGTCGCTTCCGTGCGCGGCCTCGGGCGGCCCCTCCACGTAGAAGGGGCCGAGCACCGCGGACGGTGTGGTGGTGGGGGTACGGGAGTTGGTGAGCAGATCGACGGCGCTGGAGACACCGAGGGTGTCCGACAGCAGGACGAACTCCTGGCGGGTCGGGCTGCACAGCTGTCCGGTCCGGGTGAGGAAGTCGATGGCGTACTGCCATTCGGCATCGGTGACGTCGTTGGTGGCGACGAAGGTGTGCAGGTGCCGGACGAGGTCGCTGAGCAGGGTACGGACCCGGGGCTCGGGGGCCCTCGCGAAGCTGGCCACCACCTGTTCGGTGAGGCGGGCGAGCCCCGCTTCCGTGGACGGAGGGCCTTCGGGGCGGCGCCCGTACCAGGCGTCGGTCAGCAACTCCGCCATGTCCTCGGCGGTCAGCTCCCGCGGGTTCGGGTAGGGCGTCGAGACGGCCAGTTCGGCCGCGTGGGCGAGGCTCGACTCCGGCAGGCCGAGGTCGCGCAGCGAGGTGGGCCCGCCCAGGGAGGCGACCAGGTCGTACACGCCGCTCGGGGCGTCCGGCACACCTAGGGCGTCGGCGATGCGACGCATCACACCGGGGACAGCGGGCGCGTTGTAGGCCATGGCGTGCGGCAGGACGACGGTGTGCGTCTCGGCGTGCGGCATATCGAAGCTGCCGCCGAGGGTGTGGCACAGCTTGTGGTGCAGGCCCATACCGACGGTTGCGAGGCAGGTCCCGGCGAGCCAGGCCGCATGCAGGAGATCGGCGCGCGCTTCCGGGTCGGCGGGGTCGGCGGTCAGGAGGGGCAGCGCCCGCGCGATGCGGGAGATCGCGTCGAGGGCCTGCTGGTCGGTGACCGGGTTGGCGTCGGAGGAGTACAGGGCCTCGACGGCGTGCGCGAGTGCGTTGACACCGCTGGTGACCGTCATGGGCAGCGGCAGAGTGAGGGTGAAGTCCACGTCGTAGACGACGGTTTCGGGCAGGATCGACGGGGAGGACTGCGTGACCTTGCGCCCGTCCCGTGTCTCGCCGAGCACGGGGGTCACCTCGGAGCCCGCGTACGTGGTCGGCAGGACCACCTGCGGGAGGTCCGTGCGCAGGGCGAGCGCCTTTGACAGGCCTGTCGTCGAACCGCCCCCGATGGCCACGATGCCGTCAGCGGACGCCTGCGTGAGCACGTGGAGCGCCTGCTCTGTCACCTCGACCGGGGTGTGCATGGCCGCGCCGTCGAATTCCGCCACCAGCATGTCACCGAGGGCCCGGCGGACTCGCGCAGAGGCCTCCGGCAGGGCTGGGCTGGACAGCAGCAGCACCCGGGAGCAGCCCAGCCGCTCGGCCTCGTCGCGGACCCGGCGCACCGTGCCGGCACCGAAGACGACCCGCGAGGGACGGGATGTGTACACGAATGTTCGCACTGAGCTCGGCCTCCGCGTCATCGGGGATTGTGTCGGTAGCTCGGGCACCGAGTATGCGAAGGGCATCCGGGTGAGTTCCTGCACGATCAGCGCGTTGCACTGCACAAAGCACGCGTGTGTCCCAGGGTCTCCGGCGGACCTGGGGCGTGCGTCGGAACGCTGATGAGTGCCGGGCGGAGATCGCCGGATCGACCGGGCAGCTGGAAGCTGCGCGGGAGGCGCGCTCCCGGCAGGTGATCACTCGTGAACGGTGGCCGAGGGCGTGGCCGAGCCCTCCCGCGAGACAGCCTGGATGAGATCGAGGATTGGCTCCTTCGTCCGATGGCCCGGAGTGCGGCTGCCGTTCGGCCACGGCCTCCTCACCGCATCCGCGGGCATTGCCAGGGCCGGGAACGGGTGCTGTCCTGCAGCGCGTGTGCCTCGCTGCTGCTGTCCGGCCGGGCGGCGCCTGGCCCGGCAAGCCGGTGAAGCACCTCTGCGCAGCCTCACGTCACACAGGTAATCCGGACAGCGTCCGCTAAAGGTCTCCGTCTTGAGGGCCGTCCGGGCCGGAGCCCTCAAATCTGCGGCGCTGGTGCAGGTATCGCGGCGGGCGGCCGAGGCGGGTTCCCTCGTGTGGCAATCCCCCCCACGCACCTGCTCGTTTGCATGATCTTGCAACTAACGTGACGCCCCGATCGCTCGAAGTCACGTCAACCACATGCTGAGGTGGCCAGGTGGCCTTGCCGGCCCGGCAGAGGGTGCCCGCGTGGGTCAAGGCGCCGATGATGCCGTGGGATCGGGCGGCCTTCATGTCGTGAACTGCGCCGGGCCGGGCAGCTGAGGCCCGGGGCAACTCAGCAGGGGCTGCGTCGGCCTCATGCCTCTCAGGCAGGCACCCAGTGCGACAGTGAGAGCGGCAACGCCGTAGGCCCATGCCTGCAAAGGGAACCCTGGCAACAGCCGCCCGGCGAGGTAGAGAACTGTGCCGGCCACGGTGACGGCGAGCCACTCCCAGCGGCCGTCCAGGGCTGCGAGGGCGATGACGAGCAGGGAGTACCAGGGGTAGTTGGGTGAGAACAGCAGCAGCGCCGTGCCGGTCACCAGGAGGGCACCACTCCAGGGACGTGCCGGGTCTCCGCGCCACCATACGAACAGGGCCGTCAGCGCGAGCAGGACAACAGCGGCGATTCCGGCGGCCGAGTCCGGCAGGATCAGCCGAAGCAGGGCGAAGCGGCGTACGTCGCCGGGTTCGTAGCCCTCTTCGTTCAGGTAGCCGGGGAGATAGCCGAGGACGCTGGTGCCGGAGGCCAGGACGTAGGGCAGGTAGGCGAGCGCGACCGCGCCGAGGGCAGCCGCCGCCACGCTCCCGATGCGGCGCGCGCTGCGCTGTCCGGACAGGGCGCCGGGCAGCGCCAGCACGGGCAGCAGTTTGACCGCGACGGCCGCGCCGAGCAGGGCTCCACGACGCGCCCCGGAAGTGGCGGTGCCCAGTGCCAGCACGGTGAGCAGGACGCCGAGGGTGTCGACGTGGGCGTTGTTGACGGCTTCGAAGGGGACGGCCGGGCACCAGCCCCACAGTGCGGCCCGGGCAGGGGCTCGTTGCGGGTCGCCGCGTCGCCGCAGGACGGCGAGCAGGGCGATGGTGGTGCCGAACGCCAGTACCGCTCCGCCCACTTGGAGCGGCTTGTGACGAGTACCGGGTGGCGAGAGGGTATGGACGGCGAGGAACCAGCCCTCCGCGACGGGCGGGTAGATCGTCGGCACGCTGGGCCGGTTGATGCGGACACACGCGCCGCTGTCGGTGCGCCTCAGTCCCCAGCCGTCGCAGGCTCCATGGGTGGGGAAGAGCCACTCGTCCCGGAGACGGGCGAGTTGGGGGGCGGCCGGCGGGTGTGCGTAGGGGGAGATACCGGCCGCCTGTACGCGGCCGTCCCAGGCGTAGCGGTACATGTCGTCGCTGGTGCGGGGCGGTGCCGCCAGGCCGGACAGTGCGACGGCGGCGGAGCCCGCGAGCACCAGGAAGGTCGCGGCGCGCGCGGGGAGTTTGCGCACGGCCCAGACCCCGGCGGCGAACAGTGCCCAGGCAATGGCGTATCCCACGAGCAGGCGGCCCGGGTCGCTCTGGTTGTCGCCGGCGTGGAGGGTGCCGATGACAACGGCGCTGAGTGCGACGAGCACCGCCACGACCAGGGTGGTACGCGTACGGCCGACGCGGCGGTTCACCGGCTCGGCGGGGTGGTCGGGCAATGGCTCCGCGGGCCGGGGAGCCGACGTACGCGTGGGGACGCTGTCGGTCATGAGTGGTGCGGCCTTTCGGTGTTCGAGGGCTGCGCGTCGGGGTGATTCGCGCGCCTGCGGCGTAGTTCCGCGAACGGGCGTCCTTCGCAGGTCCACCTGCCGGTCGGGGTCCAGCCGGCGGAGTCTGCGGCGTTCAGGAGCGCGGTGGTGCCGAGCCTGGCCCAGGGGAAGGGCCGTCCGTGGTGGCCGTGGGCGTCCTCGACGCGCACGGTGAGGCGCTGGTCCACGTCCTGCGGGGCGGCTTCGGCCAGCAGGAGCCCGCCGGGGGCGACGAGTTCGCGCATGCGGCGCAGCAGGGCGACAGGATTGCCGCCGATGCCGATGTTGCCGTCCATCAGCAGCACGGTGCCCCAGCGGCCTTCGCCCGGGAGGCGGTCGAAGGCCGAGCGCTGGATGGCGGCGCCACCACTGCGCCGGGTGCGCTTCACGGCGTCCCGGCTGAGGTCCACACCCAGCGCCGGTATGCCGCGGGCGGCCAGTGCGGCCACCATGCGTCCCGGTCCGCATCCCACGTCCAGGACGGAGCCCGTACATCGGCGCAGCACGCTCGTGTCCGCCGCGTCGGGACGTGCACACCAGCGCTCCACGTCCAGTGGCAGTACGTGGTCCTCGCCGAGGCTGTCGGGGTGATCGGGCTGTGACAGGCGCCGCAGGAACAGCGGGCCGCGTCCGCTACGCAGAGCGTGGGCGTAGGGATCGTCGATCCACGGGGCGCCCGGTTCCACGGGCACGGCGGGGCGGACGGGTAGCGCCGGCATGCGCTTCCTGGCCCTGACCACCGTCAGGTTCTCCGCCCGGGGCTCCGCCACGGCCGGTTCCGGCCGCTCGGCCACGGCGGAGTCGATGCCGACCACCGTCCCGCTCATCGGACCACCTCTGCCATCGAGTTGAGGACAGCGGCGAAGCGGGAGCCGCGTGCACAGCAGGCGGCGACCGCGGCAGCGTCGGCTGCTGTGTCCACGTCACGAAGCACCGGCAGGTCGGTCACGGCCAGTCCTGCCTCGGCCAGGCGGATGCGCTGGATCGCGCCCGTACGGTCCGTGGACATGGGCACCCCACGGACCAGGGCACCGACCCGGGCGGGATCGGCGAGGCCGAGCGCCCAGAAGCCGCCGTCCGCGGCCGGACCGAACCAGGCATCACGGCCGTCCCGGCCGACTCCGGCGATCATGTCGGCGGTCAGATGCGGGGTGTCCATGCCGACCAGGAGCGTCGGGCCGTCACAGTGGGCGAAGGCTGCGATGATCCGCTCGTCCAGGCCGCCGAGGCTCTGGGGTGCGACGTCGTAGCCGGGCGGCAGCCAGGGGCCAGGGGTGCCGTCGAGAGCGAGCACGCGACGGCGTGCGGGGGCTCGCAGCAGGGTGTGGAGCGTGTCGGTGAGGGCAGCCTCGGCCAGAGTGGCCGCTTCCTGGGGCGTGTAGGGCGGGGTGAGCCGGGTCTTGACGCGGCCGGGCACGGGTTCCTTGGCGATCACCAGCAGGGTCACCGGGGGCAGGGTGTTCATCGTCCGCCTCCCCGCACGCCGGCGACGGCGGTCGTAGTGACGGGCGTCTCGGCGAGCACGGCACGCATGTCGTGCACCGCCTGCCAGGTACCCCGCCAGGTACCGGTGACCTTGGAGCGGCCGGTGCGCGGGTGGTAGGGCACCTGCGTCTCGCGCACCCGCCAGCCGGCGTCGGCGCCGCGCACCACCATCTGCAGCGGGTAGCCGGAGCGCCGGTCGGTCAGGTCCAGGGCGAGCAGCGCCTCGCGGCGGACCGCGCGCATCGGGCCCAGGTCGTGCAGCCGCACCCCGGTGCGCCTGCGGATGAGCCGGGCCAGCTCCAGGTTGGCCAGGCGGGCATGCAAGGGCCACGCGCCGGGGGACGTGGGGCGCCGCCGGCCCAGCACCAGATCGGCGGTGCCGCCGAGCACGGGTGCGGCGATGTCCGGCAGCAGGGCGGGGTCGAGGGAGGCGTCGCAGTCGCAGAAGCACACGACGTCGGCGGTCGCGGCCATGACGCCGGCGTGGCATGCGGCGCCGAAGCCGCGCACCGGCTCTGTCACCACGTGGGCGCCGAGTGCGCGGGCGATGTCCGCCGAGCCGTCGGTGGAGCCGTTGTCGACCACGATGGCGCGCCAGCCGGGCGGGATCCGGTCGAGCACCCACGGCAGGGCCTCGGCCTCGTCCAGACAGGGCAGCACCACATCGACCCGGGCGGGAGAAGAGGGGGAAGTCTCGATCACCCCACTCACCCTACGAACACAAAAGGGGCGTAAGGGACTTGGTGTCCTTACGGATCTCTGACGTCGGCGACAGTCCTTACGGATCTCTGACATCCGCCACCGCTCCCCCTGACAGCCGCGGGGCGGTGTGAGACTCGATACCGTGAAACGCGTACTCGTCGTGGACGACGACCCGACCGTCTCCGAGGTCGTCGCCGGATATCTGACCCGGGCGGGCTTCGACGTCGATGTGGCCGCCGACGGCCCGTCCGCCGTGGCCAGGGCCATCGCGCAGCCGCCGGAACTGGTGGTGCTGGACCTGATGCTGCCCGGCATGGACGGGCTGGAGGTCTGCCGCCGTATCCGCGAGACCGGTCCACTGCCCGTGATCATGCTGACCGCGCGGGGTGACGAGGAGGACCGCATCCTCGGCCTGGAGGTCGGGGCCGACGACTATGTCACCAAACCTTTCAGCCCGAGGGAGCTGGTCCTGCGGGTGGAGTCGGTACTGCGCCGTGCGGGGACGCTGGCGGCGGTGCGGAGCACACCGTCCGTACCACGCCTGACCGGACTGCGGGCCGGACCGCTCGCTGTGGACCCCACGGCTCGCCGGGCCACCCGCGATGGCCAGGAACTCGCCCTGACCATCAGGGAGTTCGACCTGCTGGAGTTCTTCCTGCGCCATCCCGGGCGGGCCACCAGCCGGGAGGAACTGATGCGTCGCGTGTGGGGCTGGGAGTTCGGCGACCTGTCCACCGTCACCGTCCATGTACGGCGGCTGCGCGAGAAGATCGAGGACGACCCGGCCCGCCCGCGGCTGATCAACACCGTGTGGGGCGTCGGCTACCGCTTCGATGTACCTGCGGCGACCGGGGCGGACGATGCTGCGTGACACCTTCCTGATCGCCCTGTACGCGGCGATCGGCGCGGGCGCCGCCGGACTGCTCGGTGTGGCCGCCCTGAGGCTGCTGCGCAACCGCTCGGTCGCGCTGTCGCTGACCGTGGTCGCCGCCGTCGCCGTGGCGGCGATGCTCGCCGGGACCATGCTCGTGTCGTGGGCGATGCTGCTGTCGGATCACGACCTGTGGGTCGTCACCATGGTGTGCTCCATAGCGGCGGTCGTCTCCCTCGCGGTGGCGCTCGTCCTGGGCCGCAGCGTCGTCAAGGGCAGCCAGGCACTCGCCGAGGCCACCCGCGCCCTCGGTGACGAGGGCCGCTTCACTCCGCCCAACACCGCCCCTACAGCCGAACTGGCCCAACTGGTCCGGGAGTTGGATGCAACCAGCGGGAAGCTGGCCGCCTCCAGGGAGCGCGAGCGGGCCTTGGAGGAGTCCCGACGGGAGCTTGTCGCCTGGATCTCCCACGACCTGCGTACCCCGCTCGCCGGGCTGCAGGCGATGACCGAGGCGCTGGAGGACGGCATGCTAGACGATCCGGGCGTCTACCACGCCCGGATCCGCACGGAGGTCGAGCGGCTCAGCGAGATGGTCGGCGACCTGTTCGAACTCTCCCGCATCCAGGCCGGCGTACTCGCCCTGAACACGGCCCGCATGTCGGTCTACGACCTCGTCGGCGACGCGATCGCGGGTGCCGACGCCCTCGCCAGGGAACACGGCGTTCGGATCATCGGCGACGGAGTCGAACCGGTGCCGATCGAGGTCGATGGCCGCGAGATGTCCCGCGTCCTGGCCAACCTTCTCGTCAACGCCATCCACCGCACGCCCACCGACGGAACGGTCGCCGTCTCCGCCCGGGAGGAGGGCGGCAGCGTCGTCGTCTCGGTGACCGACGGCTGCGGCGGCATCCCGTCCGAGGACCTGCCCCGCGTCTTCGACACCGGCTGGCGCGGCACCGACGCCCGCACCCCGCCCGCCGGTGCAGGCCTGGGACTGGCCATCGTGCGGGGCATCGTCGAGGCCCACAGCGGCCGGGCCGCCGTCCACAACGTGCCCGGCGGCTGCCGCTTCGAGGTCCGCCTGCCGACAGCCGCCTGAGTCCGCTTTCCGGTCCGGAGAAGGGCCGTCCCCGTGGAAGTACAGGGACGGCCCTTCCGAGTAGTCTCCGGGGAACGCTCAGCCGGCCCGCAGCGCAGCCCCCGCGAACTCCGCCATCCCCTCTGCGAAGCCCACCACCGGCTTCCAGCCCAGCTCCTCGCACAGCCTGCGCGAGGAGGCAGTGATGTGACGGACGTCGCCGAGCCGGTACTCCCCGGTGACGACGGGTGCGTCGCCGCCGTGCGCCACGGCCAGCGCGGAGGCCATCTCCCCCACCGTGTGCGGGTCGCCGCTGCCGACGTTGTACGCCCGCAGGCCACCCTCCGGCAGAGCGGGCAGCCCTTCCATGGCCGTGAGGTTGGCCCCCGCGACGTCCCGCACGTGCACGAAGTCCCGGCGCTGACCGCCGTCCTCGAACACACGTGGTGCTTCACCGCGTGCGAGCGCGGACCGGAACAAAGAGGCGACTCCCGCGTACGGGGTGTCCCGCGGCATGCCGGGTCCGTACACGTTGTGGTAGCGAAGCGCTGCCACCCTTCCGCCGGTCGCCCGTGCCCACGACGCGGCCAGGTGCTCCTGGGCGAGCTTGGTGGCCGCGTAGACGTTGCGCGGATCGGTCGGCGCCTCCTCCCCCACCAGCCCGGCGGACAGGGGCTCGCCACAGTGTGGGCACGGCGGTTCGAAGCGGCCCGCGTCCAGCTCGGCGATCCGTCGCGGCCCCGGCCGTACGACGCTGTGCCGGGCACACTCGTAGCGGCCCTCGCCGTAGACCACCATGGAACTCGCCAGCACGAGCCGGCGTACCCCGGCCGCAGCCATGCCCGCCAGCAGTACGGCCGTGCCGAGGTCATTGCAGCCGACGTAGTCGGGCGCGTCCGCGAAGTCCTTGCCGAGCCCGACCATCGCCGCCTGGTGGCAGACGGCGTCCACGCCCCGCAGAGCGTCCACCACCGCTCCCCTGTCGCGCACATCCGCGTGGCGCCAGTCGACACCATCGGGGACGGGCGGCGGCGTACGGTGGGCGGCGGGCAGGAGCGCGTCGAGCACGCGTACCTCGTGCCCGGCACTGGTGAAAGCGCTGACGATGTGCGAGCCGATGAAGCCCGCACCTCCGGTGACCAGGATCAACATGCTCCGACGCTAAGCCTGGCTACGCGTCTGCGGATGCCTGGACGCAGAACCGTCAGGGGTTCGTAAGCCTTCCGGACCGGCCGGACGCCGCCGCGCTCAGCAGACCGAAGCCCACGGCGAACGCGAGCATGGTGAACACACCGCGGGGCCAGAAGATGTGACTGTCGAGGAATGACCAGCACGCCCCCAGCACCACCACGGCCCCGGGCAGCACCCGGACGCCGTGGCGCCGCAGCAGCACCGCGCCGGTGGCGAGAGCGGCGACTGTCAGCGCGTACACCCCTGCCCGGCCCAACTCGTCACCAGCCGAGAAGAGCCACCCCACCGCCTCCTGCGCCCCATGGCCCGCCACCGTCCCGGCAGAGACACCGGCCACCGCGTCCAGCCCCGAATAGTAGGCCGCGTAACCGAGACACCCTGCCCAGGCCACCACGGTGAGTGCACCGTCCAGGTCACCCGCTGGTCTGCCCCACAGCGGCACCAGCAGGCCGAGCGCCAGCAGGGGGAAGGCGGGAAGCAGAGCGACATGCAGCGCCGTCCACTGAGCGGCCGTCGACGCGGTGAGATGCCGCGGGTGGGCCAGGCCCGCCACAGCCAGGAACAGGGGCGGAGCCGTTGCGAGGACCACCGTACGAAGAGTGCGCATGGCGCCACCGTAGGAATGCCCTACGCCAGGCGGGGCCCGTGCCGGCCGTGCGTAAGACACCCGTAAGACGCCGCTGTTACGAAGGTGGACGCCGTCGGCTGCGACGGACCTCCTTCGCCACCACCAACAGGGCCGTGAACGTGGCCAAGGCCACCAGGGTCAGCAGCCAGTTGCGCGGGTAGTCGAGCGGCAGCACCGTCGAGTTGGCCCGCGGCCCCGGCCGCAGCAGCACCGGAAGCGCCACCGCAGTCAGAGCGCCCGCCACGAGCAGCGCCCCGCGGACCGGCCCCCGTACCCCACCACGGACCAGCACCAGCCCGAGCAACAGCACCACTGGCGCGACCAGCGCGTCGTGCAACACGACCGCCCCGCCGAGCCACTCCAGTACACCCATCAGCTCCTGCTGTCTGTCCAGCAGCAAGGACGCGCCGACACCCATCAGCGCCAGCCCGGCGGCGCCCACCAGCAGTCGCAGCACCTTGACCCTCATGACAGCACCTCCAGTCGGCCGACCCACTTGGTCTGCAGTACACCCGGACGGTTCGGAGCGATGAGGCGCACCGGGTATCCGTGGTCGGGCGACAGTTCCTCACCGTTCAGCCGCAGTGCGAGCAAGGTCAGCGGGTCCCGGGCGTGCTCGTGACCCATCTCGGAGACCCGGTAGCCGCCCCGGGTCTGCAACGACACCACCCGTACCCGCGCGTGGACCGGGGCGCCCGCCCGCTCCAGCAGGTCCATGACGCGCACACCTGTCCAGTGCGCCGACTTGCTCCAGCCCTCCACGCAGGCGATCGGCAGCTCGACCTCGTGCTGGGGCAGTGCGCGCAGCTCGTCCAGCGTGAGTGTGTAGGACCTCGGTCCGGCGACGGTCAGGCGGTAGCGCTCGGCGTGGATCAGGCCGACCCCGGCCGCCGCGGCAGTCCGGTTGACCGGCAGCCCCTCGGGACCATGGTCGGGGTGGCGGGGTGCGAGAAGAGTCAGGTCCTTCAGCGGGGTGAAGGACTGCCCCACCGTGGTGATGGTGACCGCGCCGACCGCCGCCGCCACCGCGGCGAGCAGGGAACGCCGATCCGGGGCGTCCTCGGCCGGCAGGGACAGCGTGCCCGCCGAGCGACGGCTCCAGTGTGCCGCGATCTCAGGTGCCTTGACCGCGATGTGGAGCACCAGCGCTCCTGTCAGCAGCCAGGCCACGGCGTAGTGCACCTCCACGAAGGAGAAGGGCCACGGGTACCACTGGGCGGTGTTGAGCAGGCCGGTCGCCAGCTCGAAGAGGGCGGCCGCGACCAGGACAGCCACCGACACCCGTTCCAGGGCGTGCCGCACCGAGCGCACCGGGGGCCACTCGAACAGGCGGGGGTACACCGTCCACAACTTGGCGAGCAGCAACGGGATCGCCGCGATACCGGACGCGACGTGGAGCCCCTGCGTGAACCGGTATCCCCACACCGGACGGCTGGGCAGCTCGTTAGCGAGCCATCCCGGCGGGTGCTGCGTGAAGTGGCTGATCAAGCCGGTGCAGAAGCACACCGTGAACGCCAGGCCGAGCCACCGCCCGATGGAGGTTGCCGTGCGGGCGTCGTGCAGTCTGCCCTTGAACACAGGCGGAAGGAAACGCGATGTCATGCCTTCCATCCCACCCGGAGGAAGGCCGCCATGGAACGTCCGACCGCCTTACGGAACAGGGACATCTCCCGGCCGCAGGGCACGCCGAACATCCGCGGGACTCCACCCGTCGCAGTCCTGACCACCCGTGTGACAGGCACTTGGCGGAGGCCGGGCACCTGTCCGGCTTCCGCGCTTCGCAATACGGCCGTCACGCCGTCCAGCGCCTCGAAGCCTGCACATGGGCCTTACAGGAACACCTCCTGCGAGGCGGCCGGGCCGGTGCACAGCCTTGCCCGAGCAGGACGGTCACAGCGTGAGGACGCACACGCGTCGCTGCCCGGCCAGCGCCGGCCACGCGGCCGCGAAGTCGACCTCCGACTGCTCACCCGCAGCTTTCGACCGAGGGAGCGTGCCTTCCGGGAACCGCCGCGCCGCCGTAGCCTCCGCTCCGACGGCCGCCCTTCCCGCAGCGGTCCTGGCCCCGGACCAGATCAGTGCGTACCCACGTTGCCGAACTGCCGACTCCAACGATGGGCACCCGATCCGGGCGGCCGAATTCCTTTCGAGAGCATGACGTTCCCCGATGCCGTGATCTCGAACCGTGCCTGCGCGGCTAGCGTGCTGGGCATGACGAACGCGGAGATCGGTGTCATCGGCGGGTCCGGCTTCTACTCCTTCCTCGACGAGGTGACCGAGGTCCAGGTCGACACCCCGTACGGAGCACCCAGCGACTCCCTCTTCCTCGGCGCGATCGCCGGCCGACAGGTCGCCTTCCTCCCCCGCCACGGCCGCGGCCACCATCTGCCCCCGCACCGCATCAACTACCGCGCCAACCTGTGGGCGCTGCGCTCCGTCGGCGTACGTCAGGTTCTCGGCCCGTGCGCGGTGGGCGGACTGCGCCCGGAGTACGGGCCGGGCACACTGCTGATTCCCGACCAGCTGGTGGACCGCACAAAGACCCGGGTGCAGACGTACTTCGACGGGCTGCCGCTCCCGGACGGCACCGTGCCGAACGTGGTGCACGTGTCCCTGGCCGACCCGTACTGCCCCGCCGGACGGGCGGTCGCGCTCAAGGCCGCGCGCGGACGGGACTGGATGCCGGTGGACGGCGGCGCCCTGGTCGTCGTCGAAGGGCCGCGGTTCTCCACCCGCGCAGAATCGTTGTGGCACCGGGCGCAGGGCTGGTCCGTGGTGGGCATGACCGGTCATCCCGAAGCCGCGCTCGCCCGTGAACTGGAGTTGTGCTACACATCGTTGACTCTGGTCACGGACCTCGACGCGGGCGCGGAGACCGGGGAGGGCGTCTCGCACGACGAGGTGCTGAAGGTCTTCGCGGCGAGCGTGGAGCGGTTGCGGGGCGTGCTGTTCGACGCGGTGGCCGCGCTGCCCACCGCCGAGGAACGGGATTGCCTGTGCGTGAACGCGCTCGGCGGAATGAACCCGGGCTTCGAACTACCGTAGCCGCGGAGGGTTCGAAGGTGTCCCGTTGGTGGGACGTCGTCCTACTCAGTCGGCCGGTATCGTACGTCCGGCTCGCCCCGCAGAGATGTCGCTGCCATCTGGTACCGCGCGATTTCCAGGGCTCCGCGGACTGCGGCGAATTATTAGCGGGTGAGATTCAAGAACAGCTCACACCGGCCGACCGCGTGAAGCACGTCAGATGCAGCTGATCATGTGTGGTCACTGCGGTCGAATCACACATTTCCCATGGTGGATCGGACGACACCGGCGCGCGAACCCGACTCCTTCTCGCGCCCGACCGGAGAAACTCCGTTAGAAATACGTAAGCGGCCGCTATGGAATCACGGGTGGATAGAACACATAGGCTGGCCGTATGAGGCTTCGATTCCTTGCCTTGAGCGCTGCCTGCGTCACCACCCTTGGGGGGACCTCCGCGTGCTCTGCCGTGTCACGTCACGCCCGGACAACCACGAGTGCATCCCCGGCCGTCACCCGGACAACAGCAATGCCCACCGGTCCGTTCACGCTCGGACGAGAACAAGGCTTCAACTTCTCGGGTTCCTTCGAGTCCCTGATGTCCTGCGACAGCCCCCATGACTACTCGCCCGGGCTCACCATCGCGAATGCACCGGCGGGGACCGCCGAACTCGCCCTTTCCATGGTCGATGTCCAGGACCAGAAGATCCATTGGCTACAGGTGGGTATTCCGGCGGCGACCCGGGAACTGAAAGCGCACCATCTGACACCCGGCGCCAGGGAACTCCTCAACGACCTCGGCGAGGCAACGTACGACGGGCCGTGCCCGCCCCCCAACAGCACCCACCAGTACCTGCTGACGCTGTATGCGTTCCACGATGCGCTGCCGAAATCCCTTGGCGACAGCTCGTCTCCGAGTCAGACACTGACAGAACTTCGAAGCAGGTCGGATGCGACTGCCGTGCTCATCGCGCCATACACGAGGCGCAGCTGACGTGAAGTAACAGGGACTCGTCGGCCGGTCTTTGCCATTGCCCCTTGCGTGCCCGATCTCCGCTGTGGTCGCTCCGCGCGGTCACGTCCGCTGCCGGTTTCGGTCGTTCGTCCTGGGCAGGGCACGAGGTCGTCTACGACCAGGAGGCAGGCCGTCCCGATGCCGACCGCGCCGGCGAGCAGCCGGGCGCTGTTGAGGCGAAGCAGCTTGGTGCTGAACTTGGCGGCACCACCAGCAGACGAAGAACATTCTTTGTTCTTACAGCCCTCAGAAGCTTGGCTTCTTCTAGAGCCTGAAGTCGGTTGCCTGGAGGCATCGTTGCGCTCCAGGCAACCCGAAATAACGGCTACACTCTGTGATTAACTGGAGCCTTCGCGCTACTGTCTGACACCCCAGGAGGTCTCTCCCGGACCAGTCGTGGACCAAACGGCGCCGAACGACATCACCCCGCGAGCCGCCCGCTCATGAGCGCCGCTAGTCCATGAGAACGCCTCCTGGCACCGCATCAGATCGAATGCCGGGCGTGCGTCCCATCACTCGCGTACCGACCGTCGTATTGGCTCTCAGCGGGTGACGTGTTTCTTCTGTGTGATCACGGGCGGGGGCTTCGCGTATCGCTGCGGCTGCGTCGCAGTTCCACGCCACCCGGACGTCGTGCGGGGCTGCTCCTCGCAGTCACGGACGTCACCTTCGACTTCCCGGGACCGGCTCGAGACCACGGCCGAGCCGCCCCCGCGCGACCTCGTCGTCGAGTTCGATGGGGCACCACATCGGGTTCCGGCATGGCGGGCGGGGGCGGCGAGCGCTTCGGGGACACTGCCATCTGTCTGCCTGGCGAAGGAAGCTGCCCCGGGGCCCTCTCGGCCCGCTTGCTCGTGAGCGCCGTGGGCACCCGCGTCTCGACCACTTCGAGTGGACCAACGCCGAGGCCCGCCGGGAGGTGACGAACGCCGGAAGACACGACAGGGTGCACGAGATCTTCTCCAGCACCGGGCGAACGGTTCGGCCACGGAAGGTGGTACCGCTTTCACCCCTGCCTGTCCCCGGTCGCCGGCGTGATCCGGTCGTGCCGAGGCACCCGCTGCGGGTATCCCGCTCCGTCGGGAGAAGGAGATCGCACGGGCAATGGATCACCCTGTCCCGCTGTCCGGGTACCGTCAGGGTATGAGTCATCCGCACCCCGAGCTGAAAGCCGCCCCGCCCCTTCCCGAAGGAGGGCTGCGGGTCATCGCCCTGGGCGGCCTGGGTGAGATCGGCCGCAACATGACCGTCTTCGAGCATGCGGGCAAGCTGCTGATCGTCGACTGCGGCGTGCTGTTCCCGGAGGAGACCCAGCCCGGCGTGGACGTGATCCTGCCGGACTTCACCTCGATCCGGGACCGGCTGGACGACATCGTGGCCGTGGTCCTCACCCACGGCCACGAGGACCACATCGGCGGTGTGCCGTACCTGCTGCGCGAGCGGTCCGACATTCCCGTCGTCGGATCCAAGCTGACGCTGGCGTTCCTGGAGGCCAAGCTGAAGGAACACGGGATCCGGCCGCGCACGGTGCGGGTGCGGGAGGGCGACCGGCGTGGTTTCGGGCCCTTCGACTGCGAGTTCGTGGCGGTCAACCACTCCATCCCCGACAGCCTCGCGGTCGCGATCCGCACCCGGGCCGGGATGGTGCTGCACACCGGCGACTTCAAGATGGACCAGTTCCCTCTCGACGACCGCATCACCGATCTGCGCGCCTTCGCCCGCCTCGGCGAGGAGGGCGTGGACCTGTTCCTCACCGACTCCACCAATGCCGAAGTACCCGGCTTCACCACCTCCGAGCGAGAGCTGAACCCGGCGATCGAGCAGGTGATGCGCACCGCGCCGCGCCGGGTCATCGTCTCCAGCTTCGCCAGCCACGTGCACCGCATCCAGCAGGTCCTGGACGCCGCCCACCAGCACGGCCGCAAGGTCGCCTTCGTCGGCCGGTCGATGGTCCGCAACATGGGCATCGCCCGTGACCTGGGCTATCTGAAGGTCCCCTCCGGTCTGGTCGTGAGCACGAAGGAGCTGGAGAAGCTCCCGGACCACAAGATCACGCTGGTGTGCACCGGCTCCCAGGGCGAACCGATGGCCGCGCTGTCACGGATGGCCAACCGCGACCACATGATCCGCATCGGCAAGGACGACACCGTCCTGCTCGCCAGCTCCCTCATCCCCGGCAACGAGAACGCCATCTACCGGGTGATCAACGGACTCACCCGGTGGGGCGCCCACGTGGTCCACAAGGGCAACGCCAAGGTGCACGTCTCCGGGCATGCCAGCGCCGGCGAACTCGTCTACTGCTACAACATCGTCAAACCCCGCAACGTCATGCCCGTGCACGGCGAATGGCGCCACCTGCGGGCCAACGCCGACCTCGCCATCCGTACCGGTGTCGACCCCGACCGGGTCGTCATCGCCGAGGACGGCGTCGTCGTCGACCTCGTCGACGGGCGCGCCTCCATCACCGGCAAGGTCCCCGCCGGCAACGTCTACGTGGACGGCATGGAAGTCGGCGGCGCCACCGAAGCGTCCCTCAAGGACCGCCTCACCCTCGCCGCCGAAGGCGTGGTCACGGTGGTGGCGATCGTCGACGCGGACACCGGCGCCCTCGCCGAGGCCCCCGACTTCCTGGCCCGGGGCTTCGTCCACGACGACGCCACCTTCGAGCCGGTCATCCCCGTCATCGAGAAGACCCTGGCCACCGCGGCCGAGGAAGGTGTCGGGGACGCGCGCCAACTCGAACAACTCCTCGCCCGCGCCGTGGCGAACTGGGCGTTCCGCACCCACCGCCGCAAGCCCCTCATCATCCCCGTCATCATCGACGCCTGAACCACAGCCCAGCAGCACGGTCGGTTCCGGCCGCGGCCCCGCCCGCGACGGACTTCCCGGGCGGTGCCGCCTCAGCGGCGGCCAGAGGCTGCCCCAGGTTCCAGATCCCCGCCACCCATGGCGACCTCCTATCGATTGCCGCTCCTTCTCCCCCGGGTTCGCCCCTCGTCACCCACTACATACGTCACGCTCGCTGGCGGTTCTCTTTTTGCGTGGAGTCCGGTTGACGCGTTGAGCCCGCCTGAGCTGCGAAACGGCGCTGCGGTCCCTCGACGGCCTCGTCCGTCGGCAGTGCATCGGTTGCCTCGGGTTCCAGCGTTCTGATCAGGCTGATGTCTTCGGCTGAGGCTTGCCGCCCTCGGCGCGCAGTTGCTCGTTGATGCGCTGCGCCTCTTCGAACTGGTCTTCGAGGATGACGATGCGGCAGGCGGCCTCTATGGCGGTGCCCTGGTCGACGAGTTCGCGGGCGCGGGCGGCGATGCGCAGCTGGTACCGGGAGTAGCGGCGATGGCCGCCATCGGAGCGCAGCGGGGTGATCAAGCGGTGTTCTCCGAGGGCACGGAGGAAGGCAGGGGTGGTGCCGAGCATCTCGGCGGCCCGGCCCATGGTGTAGGCGGGGTAGTCGTCATCGTCGAGAGGGCCGACGGGACGGGAACCGGCAGGCGGCATAGACCTCTTCTTTCGGGGACGCGTCGGGGGGGGGGGGGGTTCGGTGTGGGCGACCGCGGCCCGCGTCTGATCAACCCCACATCC